>NZ_JBFUIO010000006.1:0-78107 GCF_056401835.1 Paenisporosarcina sp. P4_D4
GTATGAAAGGAGGAAATAGTATGAAAGGAGGAAATAAATAGATTCGTTATTGTTTCAAGCGGATAGTAGTTGGAACAGAAGAACTTTTGAAAATTCTGCACCCCTTTATCAGCTGTTCAAAAAGAACGATCGTAAATGTAATCGATATAAGAAGGACCGTCTTAGATATTCTAATGTAGCTTTGAAATAAAGATTGATCAAAATGGATTCTTTTCTGGTGATTTAGTATACAGTTTTTATAAAACAGTTTGATTTTTTTAGTGATTCTTATAGAACTAAACATGCTTCTACAAGTAGGGGGTGAACAGTTTAGTTCACGGGATCATCGTCCCACGCACCCGTATATCCTACCCTGGCTACTGATATCTTAAATCCTATAAAAATAAGGTCAACCAGTAAAAACTGGTTGACCTTATAATACGAACGCACCCGTTAGCATGTTATTTATTAAATTCTTCTAATTCCTTTTCTATTTCTTCGTTAGAATACTCATGCTCAGCTTCAAATGGCGACACCACACACCAGATACACCCGCCCGCAAACGTAGCGAGTTTCGTATATTAGTTTCTATTTGTTTAATTGGGCCTGTAATGATTGTTCCCAAATCGCCCGGTAATCCAAGTCGACAATCGGTTCGTCCTTAATTAGACGATTGCGGATACCGACTACGAGCTCATTTACACGTTCATTATTGGCTAGGTCGACCTTCTTGTGGAAAACGCCATACAATGTATAGTCGCGCATCTTCAAGAATAAAGGCAAACGCTCAATCCATTCTAGCGGTATGGCTCTTACATTCATATAACCTTTAAGGAAATGAGTCAATACTTCAGTCCCAAAAGCTGAACGTGTTTCAAGCGATTCTTCTCCGTACTTCCCCCACGTTGTGTAATAGACCGGTATGGCAATATCGCTCACAAAATAAAAATACATCGCATCATCAAAATCAAATACGTGAATGTCGCCGTCATGGTAGAAGAAGTTGCCAGGATGTATGTCCGAGTGAATCAAACCAAATGTTTCCTTTGTTTGTGGCAATTGTTGAATCTCCGCGACAAGATTGCGATTGCCTTCAACAATTGCTTGATCTTTTACGGGATCAATATATTTGTCGAGCTCAATTAAATCATCCTGTTCCCAACTTAAACGCTCTGTCCCCGACGCTTCATAATCTTCGGTGACTAAGTGCATTTTCGCTGTAATAGCTCCCCATTTTTCAAAAAGTTCCGGCCCAAATTGAGGATCCTTCATTTTAACTGGAGTTCCAGGTGCCTTATCAAACAAGCAGACATAGAAATAAGAATCACCAACCGATAATTCTTCGACGAGTTCACCTTTTACAGACTTATGTACAAGTGACACGTTGATTCCGTGACCGTTTAGAAAGTTAATCCACGTCAGTTCGCCTTCTACTTCCGATTTTGAACGATGCGAGGAGTGTGTCAGCCTCAATATAAATGGCTTGCCATCCCTTTTCACCTCATACACATAATTCTCGAAATCCCCTAGCTTCTTGGCGTCCGTTGCATCCGCTCCGTATCGTGTTGCCGCATCCTCCAAAACCTCTTTTGTAAAAAGATTTTCCACCCATTGTTCCATAATTATTCCCCCGTTAATCTTTATTTATTGTTGTGATGAACCATCACAATAACCATTCATGAATTTTCAGGATACATGTTTTGCAAAAATGTGATGGATTGATAGATCAACTCTTTCATTACGTCCACGTCAATATCGTCTAGTTTATTAATATACACGCAAGCTTTTCCTGACGTGTGTTTGCCAAACTTTTCGAGCAGCTGCTCACGTTCGGTATCACCCGTCGCAAAGTACAAGCTGATTTTCGCTTTGCGTGGTGAAAATCCTACGAGAGGGGCATCACCTTCATGTCCTGTCGGATATTTATAATGGTAACTACCGAATCCAATTATGCTTGGTCCCCACATTTTCGCCTCATAGCCTGAAGCTTCTGTGAAGATGTCGAGCAATTTGTATGCATCTTCCCGCTTTTTCGGATGATCCACTCCTTCAATGAACTCAATTACACTGCGGTCAGTTTCCTTCGTTTTCAATTCATATGTCATCTATGTTCGTCCTTCCTTTTCACTAAAAACATGCGCCTTCAAATCTGGTTATGTACTTCCTTTTCGATTTTACAAGTATGAAATCCTTTATTTTTGAAACATACCTTTCAGAAATCTGACAAAAGATTTCTTCTTATTGTATTTTCACGAAAACCTTTGCTACTAGAATTTCAAATGCTCTGAAGTTGGATATGGGTTATACTTTTTAATATTAAAGTGTTGAATCTTTTCTGAGATTCACCGAATTCGGCAAAGGAAGGATGATGTTGAAATGGAAGATAAAAAAAATCCGAACGACAAAGGATTAAGATTACTGTTAATCGGACCGAACATTCTTATGTGGGTGTTATTTTTAGGACTGTTATTGTGGTTTGGACTACATTTGGAAGAAATCAAAGAAAACAATCGCTTAATTGTTTATTTAATTTTGCTTGGCGCACTGTTATTCGTTTCGATATTTGGTGCCTTTCGTAATTGGCTTTGGATTAAAGAAGGCAAAATGTAAGATTTTCTGTATCAAACGATAGAAAATATTAAATCCCTCCAATCATTTACTGATTGGAGGGATTTTTTGTGCTTATTTTGCCTGACTGTTTAAAAACGCTCTTACTACTTTTGAATATTCTTGAGGCTCTTCAACTCCTGGCATATGAGAGCTGTTTTCGAATACATGAAACTCGGAATCTGGAACTAATCTCGAATAGTATTCCGTTGTATTCGGTGTTGCTTCATCATAGCGTCCACACGTAAAGAGGCTTGGCATGTAGATTTCATGCAATCTATCGGTGACATCAAAGCTTTTTAATGTTCCTGTCACTGTAAATTCTGACGCGCCCCACATGTAGCCATAGATTTGATGATTGCTTTTCGACATATTTGCCAGAAGTTCTTCAGGCCAAGGCAACAATCTGCAGACATGTCCCTCATAAAATTGAATCATCGCTTGATGGTACTCTGCTGAATCAGTTGTATTCTCCCGTTCGCTTCTTTCGATGATATCCTGTAATTCTTGAGGTAACTGTTTCAAGTATTCGCGCTGGTCGCGTTCCCACATGCTTGAATTAAGACACGGGCTTGAGAAAATAACACTTTTAACGCCTTTCGGTTGTTCAAGAAGGTATGCAGCGGCAAGCATGGTTCCCCATGAATGTCCGAGAATATGCACTTCATCCAATCCAAGAGCTTCTCTCACTTGAGCTAATTCTTCCACATAGCGTTCAACCGTCCATAATGAAAGATCTTCCGGACGATCTGAATTTCCACATCCCAATTGGTCATAATGAATGACCGGTCTGTCGTCACCCAGTTCTCTAAGCGGATCAGATTCCCGGCTCATTCCGCCTGGTCCCCCATGTAAAACCAGCAGTGGAACTCCAGGTCCATCCCCTGTCTTTCGATAATAAACATTTCCTCCTGTAACAGGAACGAATCCTTCTGAGAGATGCTTCATGTGATAACCCCTTTTGTATTTGTTTCTGTTAAGTTACTACTATTTTTAGTATAGAACAATAGCTGCAAACGTTTTATAAGGTCTTCATGAAAAATTAACCATCAACAGTAATACGCCAAGACCCGCAACCCATAGCATTGGAATCAAATTGATGATAATGGCGGTTCGTTTTCTCTGTATATGCAGAATCCAGGAAAAAATGGAACAGAGGATAACGGCTATCGGGTAAAATCCAATCGCGAGAACAAATGAAACGTTCCATACGCTAAACCCATTATCAAAACTCATAAACGACAAGCCCCAAATCACGAACCAAGGAATCAGACACAGCACATAAAAAATCTGACTGCCAATTAAAAACCCCTTCATTCTACTCTCCTTACCTATTTGAAATCTTCACTCAGCTACACATAAATTGGCCAAACGTCTAATTTCTTCACCCATCCTCTGATTGATAGGAAAAACATCTTCTAAATACTTTAATATATGCAACGCTGATTCAGGGACATGGTGATACCCTTGCATCATGTCACCAATCGTCTGTGCAAAACGTGGAAATCTTTTTTCCAAGCGTCTTTCATTGCTAAATACGTCTGGAAAGTACTCTACCTCTGGTTCAATCAAATGCAGCACATTCAGAATATTATCGATGGCCTCACCTTGAACAAACTTCAAAGCAGATAGTTTCTCCCCTCTTGCATAACGGCACAATCCCACATACAAATTAGTTAGCGCCTCATTCAATGAATAGTTCAGTGAGTGATCTTTTTTTGGCGAAACATTTTGAACGATAGGTATGTGCAAACCTTTATTAATGAAATGTGCCTCTTGCCAAACAATTCGTCCCTCTGAAAACGAAAAATGGTCCATTTCTTTTTCTTCAAAAATGGCAAACTCTGCATAAATCCCGTCTTCAAATAAGATTTTATGCCCGTCTTTCGTATTCTTAAAAGAAAACGCTAACGGATGAACCGCTTCTAACCAATCCAAACGGTCAATAAATCTGGATTTTAACTCGGGTCTTGCAATCACGAAGAAATCCAAATCCGAATAGTCATCGAGCCGCTCAAGCTCAATCCCCACTGAACCGAGTCCAAGCAGTAACAACGCACCTCCCGTTGATTCCAAACTCTGACCAATTTCATCTAATCTGCTTAACAATTTCTGTTTTCTCAATCGCGCACTCCTCCTATTTGAATAGAAAAAGGGTCCAACCACCGTATTTGCGAGGTTGAACCCAATTGTTACATTGCCTTTAGTTTTCTTAACTTGAAATTATCATTGTGCGTAAAGTCTGTCAACTTCATAAATATATTACGTTTGTGTTGTCTCTGAAACTTCAGGAGGAACAAGGGCATATTTCTCCCAAGCCCTGCTCTTCCATCGGAAATACATAATGATGCCTCGTGTCCATTCATCTGCAGCAATGGCCAACCAAATTCCTGGCAGCCCCATATTCAAATGAAAAACGAAGAAATAGCCTAAAGGCAAACTCATCAACACCATTGAAAAGACTCCTATTAGTACTGGGAATTTAGCATCTCCTGCAGCGCGCAAGGAATTGATGATGACGATATTCATTGTCCGTCCCGTTTCCAGAAGGATACTGAGCAACAGAACAGTGGACGCTATTTTGATGACTTCTGGATTATCCGTAAACAACCCGATCAGCTGATTGCGGAAAATCATAACAAGAATGACCATACATAGCGTAAAGATAAGAGCTGATTTTAAACTCTTCCATAATCGCGAATAAGCTTCTTCTTTTTCATTCGCCCCGACCAATCGCCCAACGATGATGGCAGTTCCCATACCAATCGCGATGGCAAATAAGAATGTAAACATGGAAATATTCATCGCATATTGTCTGGCAGCTAAAGCTTCCGCTCCTAGATAAGTCGCATAATACAAGAAGACAATTTGACACGCTTGATACATGACTTGCTCAAACGCTGCCGGAATCCCGATGTGCAGGATTTTGCCAATGTATTCTTTGGACAGGTTAATGTAATAGTGAAATTTCACTCGATATTCCATGACTTGATAGAGTAACCAGAAGAACACAATGAGTGCAAGGAATCGACTGATGACTGACGAGATGGCGGCACCTTGAACCCCCAATTCTGGGAATCCGAATTTCCCGAAAATCAGCAAATAGTTACCGATTACGTGAATGATGTTCATGCCCAACGACACATACATCGTTTGTTTGGTCCACCCGTGTACACGTATAATGGCCGCTAACGAATTAATGATGGCCTGAAGAAAGATTGCGCCTCCTACAATGGACAAATATTGTTCTGCATACACCAATACCTCGCCTTGTAAATTCATGGCCGACATCATGCTTCGCGCAAACAACAAGTATCCCGCGCTTATTACAAGACCAATCCCAAGATTTAATGTAACGGCTAGCCCGGATATTTTTGATGCTTCGATATACCTCTTGGAACCGAGATATTGTGAAACCACAATCGCAGCACCTGTTCCGACAACTTCGAGTACTAAAATGGCAATGTGTATATATTGGTTTGCTGCACCGACTCCCGATACGGCATCATCCGAAAGGGCACTCAGCATGAACGTATCTACAATTCCCATTAACATAAAAAGAAAGATTTCTAAAAAAATAGGCCATGTCAGGCTGAATAATTTCAACTTCTCCATTGGCTTGTTCTCTGCTTTAATTGTTGCCATTTTTTCACCTACTTCCCAAGTAACAATATGTTATCTTATCAATTACTAGGACAAAAAGAAAGACAAGTAACACAGTGGTTACTTGTCTCAACTATTTTTCAGATAGGTCATTTCTTCAGCAAAGTTGTGTTAGAGGAATAGTCCAACGACGGTAGCTGTTAGTACCGATGCCATTGTAGCAACTAACAACATCTTGAGGCCAAACTTGGCTACAACCCCTGATTGTTTTTCATCAATTGCCTGTACTGTTCCGATGATGATTCCAATGGAACTAAAGTTAGCAAATGAGATTAAGAATGCTGATACAACGCCTACAGTTTTAGCAGACAAGTTAGGGATCATTTCTTGGAAGCCCAACATGGCAACAAACTCATTAGAGATGATCTTTGTTCCCATTACACCGCCTGCTTGTACCATTTCATTAGCTGGTACACCCATTAACCAAGCTACAGGTGATAATACAAACCCCATAATTGTAGTCAAGTCTATACCAATAGTTGATGTAAGAACAAAGTTAACCATTGCAATAAGAGAGATGTATGCAATAAGCATAGCTCCTACAATTCCTGCAACTTTCATCCCATCGATGGCACCATTGCCAATTGCCTCGAATAGAGACTTATCATTAATCATATCTTTAACTCTTATTTCTTCACCTTCAACTGATTGAGCCGGAGCCACCATAGAGGCAAGTAGTAATCCTGACATTATATTAAGAGGTAGAGCTACCAGTACGTATTCAGAAGGTATCATCGTCATATAAGCTCCTACAATGGATGCTGATACACTTGTCAGAGACGCTGTTGTAGCAATAAATAATCTGTTCTTATTCATTTTAGGAATATGGTTTTTTACTGCGATTAAAGCTCCTGTATCTCCAAAGATTGAAGAGGCCACAGTAGAGAAAGATTCAATTACAGGAAGACCTGTTAATTTAGAAACTGCTCCTCCAAGATACTTAATCATAAGAGGTAAAATTCTGATGTAAGTCAATACACTTAGCAAAGTGGATGTAAATACTATCAGCAATAAAACCGAGATAAAGAATACTGGTCTGTCATTCTCAAACACAAAGCCACCAAAGACAAAAGCGATCCCTTCATTACCAAATACCATCAACTTAGCGAAAAAGTCAGTGACTGCTTTTACTACCTGTCCACCAATTGCTGTATTAAGCATGGCATAAGCTGTAACAAGCTGAGCTACAAACAAGATTACTACTGCTCTATAGTTGATGTTTTTCTTATCATTCGACATTAAGAACGCCGCTCCAAGTAATACAATAACTGATAAGATTGCTGTTAATATTCCTGTCATGTTGATTACTCCCCGTTTCATCAGTTTATTATTTTACATCCTCTGATTTGTTAAACAATGTGTGACATTATTCAAAAACTGTATATCCAATGTAGATTATCCATGTCACCATGGAATTTTCAATTCCTATGATATCCCTTAAAATTTAGCTTTTCCCATACTTTTAACTAAATACATTGATAAATGAAATCGTTTTCTTAAAACGGTACACGATTGAAAATGCACAATTTTTTAAAAAAAAATTAAGTGTTGGTACAGAGCATTTTACACACTCGTTAGGATTACGACGAATCGCTGAATAGAGTTATGTTTAACATAATCAAGAGGTTTTATATACGTGCTCCAAAAACCAAAGCTACGGACGATAATAAAAAAGTGACAACAAAAAAAGCATCTCTAGAGAGACACTTAAACAATATACTATATCAAATTGGATTCTCTTTAATTTTGAAAACTTATACTTAACTGATTTTAATTGCCGTTTCAATTAGGAAATGGACATATTGACAACAACCGAGCAGAAAGAACAGGTGCCAGAACACTGTTTCTCTTTAAAAACCCAATGCCTCATCTTTTACTTTGATTGTTGACATTTTTCCATATATTTCTTAGTTAACAAGATTTTACCTTTAAATTACTCGGTTTTTTTTATGATTTTAACTTTTTAACAATCAAACTTTCTTCCTTAACGATCGAGCAATCGAAGAAGACACAACCAATTATTTTCAGTATATGATCCTCATCCAGAACTCAGAGGAAGCAACTCCTTATTAGGCGTTCGAACGATTTCGCATAACTCCCCATACTTTGTCATAACGTGAAGATATGGGGGGAATAAAATTACAAAGGTACAGAAAACTGCAGATGTCGTAAAGAAAGGAATCGGTTTTGGAACTTGCCTTTCGATGGTTATCTCGTACACAGCTTATAAGTCTATTGGTTGGGCCATTGTACACGGGTTTTTTAGTTGGTTTTATGTCCTTTATTATTTAATAAAGAATTAAACAGATTTATTTTATAAAACCAAAGACAGACTTCTGCAAACGAAGTCTGTCTAGACTGTAGACAAAAAATAAAAAGAGTGAATATAACTGTATACTAATGAAAAAGAGCGTATGCAAGACAATGTTGATTTCCTTTGCGACGGACGCGTTTCGCGGGCACGGCTTYAGTCTCCTCGTCACTACGTTCCTGCGGGGYCTTCAGCTCGTGCTGTTCCCGCTGAAGTCGCCGCCTCCACTCCAATCAACGGATTTCGCTTCTGTTTGCGTATCTCTTCATATGATTTCATTAGTAAGATGGTCGGCAATTTCTGAAGACTCCTGCGAAAAAACGAAATAAGAAGAAAATTCGACACTAATCCATAATGCAAAAGCGGTTAGACTTTCAAAGTGAATTTAGGCAACTTTTTAAGGCCGTAATATACAAGGATTGTTCTGAATCCTGTATATTACTGCCTTTTTAATTTATTTATATGATGATTTCGTACACAAAGGACATAAACAAATATTCTCTAGACCATGAATCTGTAGCAATAGATGCTTACTGTGTGTCTTCCCATTTGGTGACTTCTTCCCGAACGATCGGTGCCACTTCCGTTCCTAACAGTTCAATGGCCTTCATCACATCAGCATGAGGCATCGTCCCAACGGGTACATGTAGCATAAAGCGTGTAATCCCTACATTTTTACGCAGGTGTATGATCTTTTGGGCAACGGTTTCCGAATCCCCTACATACAATGCCCCTTTAAAACTCCTGGCTGCATCGAATGCCGCACGGTCGTAATGACCCCAGCCTCTCTCCCGTCCAAGGACGTTCATGACTTGCTGGGTCGGTGGGAAAAATTTATCTGCTGCCGTCTCATTATCCTCTGCAATAAACCCGTGTGAATGGGAGGCAATCGGTAATTTTGATACGTCATGACCTGCCTTAGCCGCCGCTTGTTTATAGAGCTGAACAAGTGGGGCAAACTGCACGGGGCGTCCTCCTATTATTGCCAAAACCAGTGGCAGTCCCAAAAGTCCTGCGCGGACGACTGATTCACTATTACCCCCACTGCCAATCCATATAGGCAAAGGATCTTGAACAGGACGCGGATATATACCAACATTATCAATGGCTGGGCGATGCTTTCCAGACCATGACACGATTTCGGACTTCTGTAATTTCAGCAGCAAGTCCAACTTTTCTTCAAACAGTTCGTGATAGTCCTCTAAATCATAGCCAAACAGCGGAAAGGATTCGATAAAAGAACCCCGTCCAGCCATAATTTCCGCACGCCCATTCGAGATACCATCAAGTGTGGCAAAGTCCTGGAATACCCGGACTGGATCTGCAGATGAAAGCACAGTGACCGCACTCGTCAATCGGATTCTCTTTGTCTGTGATGCTGCAGCTGCCAACACTACTGCTGGAGAAGAGGCCGCAAAATCATGACGATGATGCTCTCCAACCCCAAATACATCCAATCCAACTTGATCGGCAAACACAATTTCCTCCACGACTTCACGCAACCGTTGTGCGTGGCTGATTACTTTACCGGTTTTAACATCAGGTGTTGTTTCTACAAACGTGCTGATTCCTATCTCCATTAACAAGACCTCCTATATAATTCACCGTTTTCTCAAATGAATAAATTTTATATTTTCTTTAATATACTTCATTTTCGAGATATTTTCCTTTCGAGGAATTTCTTTCAGATACACGTAAATGTCAATATCCTACTTAGGAAAAACCATACTTATACTGTCCTATACATTAGTAATTCACTGCTATATAGTAAAATCAGGTGATGATATGAAATCAAACATATACTTAAACAATGAAAAATTCATTGCAGGAATGACCATGAAAAATGAAGTCGAACTGGAATACAACAATATGGCTCTCCACGCCTGTGAATCCACGGCTGATATAGTAGAAAACCGCAAGAAATTAGCTGCCTTCTTACATTGCGAACTGGATAATTTCGTTTGTGCGAATCAGACACATAGTGCGAATTTCCATCGGGTAACGCTTGATGATAAAGGACGCGGCGCGAAACAGGTTGATACAGCCATTGCGGATACAGATGCCCTGTATACGTATGAGCCTAATATCTTGCTAAGTAGCTTCACAGCTGATTGTGTCCCTGTGATTTTTTACAATGAAGTGACTGGCCTGATAGGCGTTATTCATTCCGGCTGGCAAGGTACCGTCAAAGAAATCTCATTAAAACTTTTTGAGCATTTAAATCAAGTTGAACGTTGTAACCCAAGTGATTTACATGTCCAGATTGGTGCAGCGCTGAGCCAGGAAAAATTTGAAGTTGATGAAAATGTGTATGTAAAATTCAAAGACCTTGGCTACGCCGATGATTTTATGTATTACAATGATCAAACTCACAAGTATCACATTGACAATCAGTTGACCGTGAAAAAACAATGTGAATTAGCTGGCATCCCGTCAGAGCAAATTACGATTGACCGTACGTGCACGTTTGTTAGTCCGGATGGCTTCTCTTATCGCCAAGACAAACAAAGCGGAAGACATTTGAGCTTTATTATGAAAAAAGGGAATGACCCGGAATAATTTTAAAAGCACATCAACATTAAAAAGTTGATGTGCTCAGCTTGTTGACAAAAGAATATTGATCAATATAAAAGTATAAAAATTGAGTTCTTATTTTTTGCACTCTATCGAAAAAGATTGTGGTCGGCTATTTCTTTCGCTTTCCGCGGACGAAACGCTAGCCTCCTCGGCTTAGCTGTCTATGACAGCTGAGCCTGCGGGGTCTAGCTTGTTTCGTTTTTCCGCAGGTGTCTTCAGAAATAGCCAACCACCTTCCAACTTAAATATTTTGCAGAAACACGCTTACAGAAGCTATATCTGTTGATTGGAGTGGAGGCGGCGACTTCAGCGGGAACAGCACGAGCTGAAGRCCCCGCAGGAACGTAGTGACGAGGAGACTRAAGCCGTGCCCGCGAAACGCGTCCGCCGCAATGGAAATCAATATTTTCTTGCATAGGCACTTTTTCATTAGTATACAGTTATATTCACTCTTTTTATTTTTTGTCTACATTCTAAGCACATCAACATTAAAAAGTTGATGTGCTTTCTTATTGTTACAGCTCAACCTTGCTTAATACTCCTATTTCAATGGAAATTCATCTTGTTTGACAGTCATTTAATTCCCATTTTTCAAAATGGAATAAAAATACATTTCACACACCGACAAGTGTACGCATAGCATAAGAGATAATTTCATAACGACGGAGGTACAAATTTGGTCAATTTTTTATCTTTCCAGGGAACGGTCACGGAAATCAGTGATTTCATGATAGGAGCAAATGGTGAAGGAGAAGGTTGCTATACGTTGATGTCAGTAGATAATGGTGCTGGAGCTTCAGTAAATTTCGTGGTATCGCCGACCACTTATTTTGTTAACTCGGAGATGGTCGCTGTGGGAGACCGGGTAACCGGGTACTATGATGGAAATGCCCCTGTTCCTCTCATTTATCCACCGCAATACCGGGCACTTATCATCGTGAAAGATAATCCTTATCAAGATGTGAAAGTCGATTACTTCAATAGCCAATTGGAAAGCAAGGATGGACAATTAAAATTAAATCTTACTCCTTATACTCCGATTATATCTAGGAATGGGCAACCATTCACACGGAGTATTACGAACCGAAACCTGATTGTCATCTATGGTCCAACTACGAGAAGCATTCCGGCACAGACCACGCCATATGGAATTATTGTTTGGTGTTGAATTTAAAGGAATCCGCATGGAACTTGCGATTTTTATTTTATCGTTTATGGTAGGGTTCATCGAAATAATATAAGAGGTAAAAAAGACGGGAGATTTTTTCTTCCGTTTTTTTGTATGCCGGTAGTACCTTAATCTGACCCCTACATTTTGCTATAAACTGATACTTTTAAATAGTCCAGCCCTTTGCTACTGTTATCAGTGAATTCAAAAAAACGCAAAGAAGGGTTAAACTATGCAAAATACACAAAGTTATTCAAGCTCAATCTCACGCACACGCACATTTGATTTAATTTTAACGTCTATGTTAATTGCACTTGTATTCGTTGCTACACTCTTATTAAATATCAAACTACCGATTACGGCGAATGGCGGTTTAGTTCATCTTGGAACAGCTATGCTCTTCATTGCCTCCATCTTATTTGGTCCTAAAAAAGCAGCCATCGCTGGTGCTGTTGGGATGGGGTTATTCGATTTAGTCTCTAGTTATACATTGTGGGCACCCTTCACCATTGTGGCTCGCGGATTACAAGGATATATAGTTGGAAAAATCGCTTGGTCGAATGGCCGCAATGGCAGCAATGGCAGCAGCGTTGCTTTCAATCTACTCGCTACTATTGTTTCTATTCCTGTGATGTTAGCGGTTTATTACCTTTGTGAAGGGGTTCTATATGGTAACTGGATTGCACCTGTGGCCTCTATTCCTGGAAACATCGTTCAAAATGTTGTCGGGATCATTGTAGCCATTCCTGTAGCTATTGCACTGAAAAAGGTTCCTTTTTTTAAGTAGTACTATTGTTAAACACCATATACCAATTTTTATATAACCTAAAAAAAGGGGAAGGCTAAGTATATCAAGCCTTCCCCTTTACTATTGTTTTTTAGAAAGTGAATTATCGGTTAGTCACTTGATCATCATTTTGAGTATCTATTGGAACACGCTTGCCGATTCGAAAAGCGTAAAAACTAATGACAACAAGAAATAAGAACACAATACCTGCAATAAGCGACATCCGTGTGTCCTCATTAAACCACATGCCAACTAAAACTATAATTAAAAAGGCGATGGTAATGTAGTTTGTCACCGGTGCAAAAGGCATTTTGAATGGATGATTATCCATTTCAGCCCCTTTTCTTTTTCGGAATTGAATTTGACTAATTAGAATGACAAACCACGGAATCATACCAGGCAGTACACTTGCACTGTATACATATACAAATAAATTTTCTGGTGCAATGTAACTTAGCACAACGCCAACTATTAAACCAAGCATTACACCAAGCAAACTAAATATAGGCACTCCATTACGAGTTAGTTTTGTAAAGAACTTTGGTGCTTGTCCATTTATCCCTAATGTATAAAGCATACGTCCTGCACTATAAATACCACTGTTACAGCCTGACAACGCCGCTGTGATGACGACAAAGTTAATAAGTCCGGCGGCGGCTGTAATACCCACTTTCGCAAAAGTTGCTACAAATGGGCTACCAATCGAACTCAGCTGATCCCAAGGATAAACTGTTACTATAACAAAAATCGCACCAATGTAGAAAATTAAAATACGCCAAATAAGACTTTGAATGGCTCTCGTTAATGTTTTTTGCGGATTTTTCGCTTCACCAGCTGTAATCCCAATTAGTTCGACACCTTGATAAGCCCCAATAACTAGTGATAGCGCAAAGAAGAAGCCTGTCCAGCCACCTGTAAAGAAGCCGCCATGTTCCCAAAGGTTAGATAATCCGATTGCATTTCCTCCATTACCAAATCCGAAGAAAATAAGGCCAAACCCAGCAATAATCATCAATACAATTGTAACGATTTTAATCATCGCAAACCAAAATTCAAATTCACCAAATACTTTAACAGAAACTAAGTTAGCTGCACCCAGAATCACTATTGCGATAAGACCTGGTATCCAAGCAGGCAGGTCTGGGAACCAGTACTTCATGTATGCCCCAACAGCTATAATTTCTGACATCCCAACAATTACCCACTGGAACCAGTTACTCCATGCCGTCATATACCCCGCTAAGGGATGAATGTATTTATGGCCAAATGTCGCATATGAACCTGTACTTGGCTCTAAATATAACATTTCTCCCATTGCACGCATTATGAAAAAGATAAAAATTCCTGTGATTGCATAAGCAAGCATTACAGACGGACCCGTCCATTTAATTGTGCTGGCTGAACCCATAAATAAACCAACACCAATTGTACCGCCCAAAGCAATCATCTGAATATGACGCGCTTCCAAGCCTCTCTTTAATTCTTTGTTTGACATTTCATTTCCTCCTCTTAGACTATAAAATTGCTTCAATTACCAGCAAGCTACTAATATCTATATTCGGTATTAAAATGATGAAGGGAGCGTCACTTTCAATATATTTTAAAAGTAATTTACTTGTCTTATAATAATAAATTATCCGACAGAATACAAATGTATTTTTCAGGAAAACACTGGTATAATCAGTATTTTTCGATTATTTATACAACAGTAACTATGTTAGAATTAAAATAATTTTTATTTCGAAATAGTAATAATATTATAGGGATTCTTTCTATTGTATTCTTTCCCTCGATATATATCTTTTCTTTATTGGATAAAAAATCAAACTGAAAAACTATATTGAATTTCACTTTCAGTAAACAGACATAGCTCCAGAGTTGTCGGAATCATTGTAGTTATTTTAGCTAAAATAAAAAAGGGGAAGGCTTAGTATATCAAGCCTTCCCCTTTTTTATTGTTTTTAAATGCTATTTTAAAGAAAGTATGAAAATTCCATATCTAAAATTAACTTTAGACTTGTTCTTTTTCACTTAGACCAAGCTTCTCTGCTATTGAAATATTTATTTCGTTCAGAAGCTCTGGATTTTCCATTAGTGACACGCCATAAGAAGGAATCATTTCTTTGATTTTTGGTTCCCATTCTTCCATATGTTGCGGGAAGCATTTTTTAATTACTTCGAGCATAACGTGAACTGCCGTAGAAGCACCGGGAGAAGCCCCTAGTAATGCTGCAATCGAGCCATCAGCAGCACTAACAACTTCCGTACCAAATTGAAGCGTTCCTTTGCCTTCAGAAGTATCTTTGATCACTTGTACACGTTGACCAGCTACAACTAAATCCCAATCCTCGCTCTTGGCGTTCGGGATAAACTCTCGTAACTCATCCATACGCTGTTCTTTCGATAACATAACTTGCTGAATCAGGTATTTTGTCAATGACATTTCTTTTGCGCCTGCCGCCAACATGGTTAAGATATTATTCGGTTTTACAGAGGTCACTAGATCCAAATTTGAACCGGTTTTTAAGAACTTAGGTGAGAAGCCGGCAAATGGTCCAAATAGCAACGATTTTTTATTGTCAATAAATCGTGTATCAAGATGCGGAACAGACATTGGTGGAGCACCAACTTTAGCTTTTCCGTATACTTTTGCATGATTTTGAGCAATAACTTCTGGATTATTACACACCATGAAGATTCCGCTTACTGGGAATCCTCCAATTTGTCTTCCTTCAGGAATGCCGGATTTTTGCAGTAAATGCACGCTTCCGCCTCCGCCTCCGATAAAGACAAATTTTGCAGTATGGTGTTCCACGATACCGCTGTAGACATTACTCACTTTTAATTCCCATGAACCATCGCCATTTTGGTACAAATTATCAACATTGTGGTTATATTTGATACGGACGTTCTTATTCTGTAAGTGGTCAAACAACATGCGCGTTAAAGCACCAAAGTTAACATCCGTTCCAGAGTCGATTTTTGTTGCAGCTATGACTTCATTCGAAGGACGGTCTTGCATAATGAGCGGAATCCATTCCATCAGTTTTGCTGGGTCATCAGAAAATTCCATTCCTTGGAACAGCGGATTTTTTGATAGCGCTTCAAACCGTTTCTTTAAGAACGCCACATTTTGTTCCCCTTGTACCATACTCATATGAGGCAATGGCATGATAAAGTCTTCTGGATTATTTATCAACCCGTTTTTTACAAGATGTGACCAAAACTGCGTGGACAGCCGAAACTGTTCATTTATTTTAATCGCTTTGCTAATATCAATAGATCCGTCTGGTTTTTCAGTTGTATAGTTAAGCTCACACAGGGCCGCATGACCTGTTCCTGCATTATTCCATTCGTTCGAGCTTTCTTCTCCTGCATTGTCGAGCTTCTCAATCACTGTAATTTTCAATTCCGGCGCTAATTCTTTCAAAAGTGTCCCTAAAGTGGCACTCATGACTCCGGCACCAATTAAGATAACGTCTGTATTAGTTTCTCTCATGTTCATTTTTACCATCCTTAGTCCCTAAAATTGCAGAAAGAATGTAGGCGCTCTTGCTTAGAAAGCATAATAAGCCAAGGCGAGACCTAGTCACACACCTTTTCTGTTTAAAATATATCCATATTATAGTGTAATACAATTATTTAAACATTAATATATCAACTCAACTATTACCTAATAATTATAAGCTAAATAAAAGCAGGTTAACAGTGAGAAGTCCTTCCATAAGGCTACGGAACATTCCAGTGTGTGCTGCACTGAAAAAAATCTATTTTATATAGTTAATTATAGTGATTTACAGCGACTTAAATCTTTTCATTCTATATGACACAAAAAAGGGAGAACGCTTCGTATAACAAGCATTCTCCTTCTTTTTTGATTTAACTTCAAGTTTAAGTTACCTCATTTTGAAAGATTATTTTGCTCAAGACTTTGATAAACGGAAATCATATCTTGTTTATCCAACTCACGAATACGATTGAAAATGGGTATATCTGCAACACCCTCTGTAAGCAATCCAGCCACTACATCCCTTACTTTACCGGTCAGCCAGGTTTGTACGTCGAAGCCTTCGATGATTTCCTTCCGACCTTCATTATTGATACCACTAGCATGGCAACTCACACAGGGCACCGACAATTTATACACGCCGTCATGAAGACCATCTTCGGAAATGACTTTCTTCCCTGCACAGAATGGACATTTATGACTTGCTTTAACTTTATTGATTTGGGTAACAATTTTTTTGTATCCAAACGCTTCGTACACATAAGTTAGCTTTTTATATTTTCCATTGGTGAAATACTTATCGATAATGGTTTCTCTCGTTTCGGTAATATTGGCGAAATCACAGATTGTGATCTGGTTTTTACAGCTTATTGCTTCGATTTTGCTTCCAATACTGTCCCAGAATGGGAAAGCATTCTGTAAAACGATCTCGTAGTCAATAAAGCTTGCCTGTTCCAGTTCCAGCATTTTCAGTGCCACTTGCGTTCCCCTAGAAAGGAGGGAAACATCTTCAGTAAGCGCCATATCGCCGCCAACAACCGCTTTTAGTTTTTCCAGTTCCGGCAACTTCCCTACTGTTTTTATGACTTGATCGATCGGTTGTTGAATGAGTTCACGAATATCGATCCCACCAAATGTCAGTTTTTTATGATGGTTTAACACTGTTCCCTGACAAACAGGACAGGCAATCATCTCTTTCGATTCCTTCATATGATCTTTAATGATGGATTTCGAAATAAACATATAACGGCCAATAATTATATTAAAGCCTTCCCATGTTCTCGAAGCCTTGCCTGCTTTATCGTAAAACGACTTTTCCCAATAACCATATAAAAAGGTGTGCTTTTCCGCTTCAGTCATCTCATTGAAGCTCTTGCTGATATCTTGTCCGAGTTCATTCTTTATCTCATCAAACAGGAATTGCAACTTTGGATATTGATAATATTTCAATACCTCCATGACGTCTGGATGTAATAAGCCATCCCAGAATGGCACAGTTTTGTCCTGAATGACCACATCAAAATTGAATTTCTCAATGACCCGACGGCCGGAACAACATGGACAATGGTTTTCTTGATTATAGAAATCGAAGTTTCTTGTATCTTTATTGGTCGGATGGGCAGCAACGATATGGTTGATCAGCCCTCCCATTTCATAGAGGAAGCTATATTGACTATACAAGTGCCTTTCAAGATCAATAGCGATAACGGGTGCGATGGTGTCGGATTCATATTCACCATAAATCAACCGAGCCATAGGTGAAAGGCTTTTTAGAATGCCGCCCTTATAGATATTTTCTGCATTTTTAAAGTAGACCAAATGATTTTCTTCTAAGTAGTGAATACCGTTTCGCTGCTTGAGTGTCGAAGAAATGTGCAATGGAGCAACTTCTTCACTATTTTTTTGACGGTAATACTCTTCATGACTGACAACATCAAGATGTTGAACAGGTGCAAGCTGTCTTTTACCGAAATCAACAATAAAATCAGAGCTTTCCAGCATATATGCATTATGTTCAATCATCATGATGGAGACAGATTCATTCTCTAGAATGACCCTAACACTATCAATAAATTGGTTTAAAATATTTTGTGATAACCCTTTTGAAGGCTCGTCAAAAATAAACAACGTATGTGGATTTTTGGCGTTGGTAAACAACTCAGAAACTAAATGAACACATTGAAATTCACCTGTTGATAAAGTTTGTGTTTTTCTTTCCAACGTCAAATAACCAAGTCCAAGTTTGATCAATAAGCTCAAGCGTTTATGAGCGATGTCTTCCTTAGGGAGTTCATCAATAATATCTTCAATTGAACGTAGAAAAATATCATCTATCTCGTCACTATATTTAGTGAGTTTCTTCTTAATATCAAGAAACGTCGCAACGGTTGACCGGCTCGTAATCGATTGATTCCGATCTTGCCCAACCATGACTAGTTTATCTTTTGGATATCGCTTCATAAAATCTTTGGTGATACACTCATTGACGAGAGTGGATTTACCACATCCAGACTCACCAGTAAAAGTGACAAGTCTATTTTTGGGAATTTGGATTTCATCTATTTGAATATTTCGGCAGTAAAGATCCTGGAATTGATAGTATTCTGTTGGCATAGCCTGATTTCGTTTCCAGATGATTGGTTTTGGACGTGGGGATTCTTCTACAATTTTGCCGCCATACTTGCCACTTCCTGGTCCAAAGAACAATTGCTCATCTGTTGCATCGAGTACCGTGTCAGAATGATCGATGAGCCAGATTTGATTCTTATACCCTAATTGTTTTATCTGTTCTAAAATTTTCAATAGTGTTTCGTGATCAAGGCCAACCGAGATTTCATCAATAATAATAACGGTATTTTCACTGGCTGCCATGAACTCGGCCAAGTAAAGCCGTGTTAATTCCCCGCCTGATAAAGTCCCCATTATCCGATTCAATGTTAAATAACCAATATTCATATTAATTATATTTTGGAGAATATGCTGCTTCGCTTCACTAATGTGCAAAACTTCAGCTAATGAGAGAATGGTTTCTATGCTTAAGTCGTTGAGTTCGGAAATACTATGTGGTTTTCCAAGTAATTCAATCGTATATTGCTCAACTTCTTGGTTATAACGACTGCCCTTGCACTTTTTACATTCCACATTTTTGGTCGTGCCACGTCCTTTACAATCCCGACACCAGCCTAATTCATTATTAAATGAAAAAACTTCTGGAGAAAGATTAAATTTTTCAGCAAGACGAACACGAATCTCTTTAAAAACGCCCGTATGGGTGCCAATGGTAGACCGCGGATTAGAAGAAATCGATGCTCTTCCAAGAAAAAGCACTAAAGGCATGTCTTCCATTTTGATGGCACTGAAATTTGTTTCCATAATTTTAGAAAACAAATACTGATATTCTGCCTTAGGCAATAATGAAACGAGACGCTTCTTGGACTCTTCACCAATGGTTTGACTAAAAGTGGTTTTTCCGGACCCAGACAAACCTGCAATTCCTAACGATTGATTTACTGGCAGTACGGCATCTAATTGATTAATGTTATTAGCAATTAATCGATTTATTTTCATATGTACATCCTCTCTATTTATGTAAATTCAGTCTTTCCACGTTAGAACATCGACAAACTCTTTTGTGATACGGATTTACCGTGATACTCCAAAATGAGGTTTTACCAATCAAATATTTTTGTTACTTGCAACTACAAACTGAAGCCCCTGTAAGTATTTTTCATTTGATTTATAAAACCTACTTAAAAATCTCTGGAAAATACAAATGTAAACCACGCTCTATTAATCAGTTACTTCCTTCATTTAAATTTATCACTAATTATGGATTATTTAAATAATATCAGAGTTAAACTATGTGATAGCTATTTTGATAAAGGATGTGTATTATATGGATTTTTTCAAGGCCAAGAAACACTTACTACCTTTGAGTGGATTCTTCGAGCTATTGTTGCTTTTTTCTTCTTATTAACTGTTACTAGAGTATTAAGTCAGCGTGTCATCTCTCAATTAAGACTCTTGATTTCGCTATTGCTTTAGTCATTGGAAACATTATTGCCCATCCACTATCAGATGAACATCTTGGGCTTAAAGGGTCTATCGTTACAACCATTGTATTGGATGTACCATTTACAAAAGGCTAATAGCGGTGTAATATTACACTATTAGTGGAATTTAACACTGTTACATGGAGGTGATGTTATTTGAATAAAGAAACTGTAATTGATTTGATTTCTAAGAATGTTCGACTAATTCGTCTTGAAAAAGGATATTCTCAAGAAAAAATGGCTACTGTTCTAGGGATTTCCAAAAAGACACTGGTTCAAGTTGAAAAAGAAAGAACATCAATTGGTTGGACGAATGCAGTCGTAGTTTGTGCCTTATTTAAGGATAGTCAAATCCTAGAACACATTTTAGGAGAAGAACCTTTTGAAGTAATTGAAACTCTAGCTCACGATGGTATGAATACTCCAAAAGTAAAAACATTAGGAGGAAAAATGTTTTGGAATGAGATTGCGAAAAAAGGAAAATTTCGAGTACAACAAAATGTGATCAGCCAACATTATCGTATTTTAGATGGTAGTGATTATAGGTGGTATAGCACGTTTGAAGAGGAAGAAGTTATGAATCGTTTTTACGAATTAACTAAGGAGTAATTAAATTTTAAAGGAGAAATTACAATGGATAAAAACAAGAGAGTCATTATATTAAACAGTATATTAGTAGGAACTATCGTACTAAATCTGTTTATTTTCACTTCACGTATGCGCTTTTTCCCTTGGTTTATTGAAGATGCATGGGGATATTTAGGATTATTCCTTACTGCACCAATTTTAATAGGTATTTTTTTCATACTAAGACATTTTCACAAGCAACAACTAGTCACAAATATAAATAAGGCAATTCCATTGTTTGTCGCAATAACATCATTGATTATTGTGTTTGGGCCGACAACTGACTTTTTAAATATTGTTGCCCTTGTAATTAACGTAGCTTCAGTATTTTTAGCAACAAATTTCCTATTCAATCAAAATGGTGGGAAAAATAATTATGGATTTAGTAGTCTAAAAAATTAGAGTCGAATCTCTAACAAAGCAGGAAATTAGACCCATTTTATATCGAAATTTGTTTAGCGTATATTTTCGTTAAAATGTGGGCGGGACTCCATCTCCATCAACTTAAAATTTAATAGCCCCCCAGAACCAAATAATCTCTTATATATAAAAACACCCCGTAAAAGCTGGATTTGTGTCTAACTTTTACGGGGCAGTTCATTGTTCCATTTGATTGGATATGTCTCAAATTCCATCATGTTGGTAGATTCATAAAAATAAACCCATTTAATAGAACTGTGTAGAATAGAGTACTGCAATAAGCTAAAAAGCATATCTCCCACATTATAGAAATTCACTGATTCAATTTCAGAAAAACCCCTATTTACTTATGATACGGTTCCCCGTGATGTATCTAAATGAGGTGTTATTTTGAATCAAGGCCCAATAATTAAGTAGGAATTAGGAAAAGTTTGTTTCTTTTCAATACTAGTTATCATTAAAACTTTAAAGTATTGTCTACTTTTCTAGCCTTTTGAATTATATCTTATTCTTTATAATTCGTAATTGCCTGAAGAACAAGATGTATACCTCTCCGTCCCTTCCAAACGATCCTAATCATAAAATCAGACTATCCCTACGAATTGTTTCTGTACGGCAGACACTCTTTTCCTTGCCTAATGGTTGCTGTACCCTTCGTTGTTGTATAAGGCGGTGTTTTCGGCAAAACGTTCATGACCAAGAGCCGGATTGAATGATCTTTATAAAATATTTCATCAAACGAAGGGGTTATGTGTGGATCCGTATTTTCAAATATCCTTTTTTGTAATTCTTTTATGTCTATATCAAATGGAATCCCTATTAAAACATTGTCTATTCCCTGCATTTTGTCGGCCACGCCGAAAACAACGCTGCCCCCGCCGCCATTTGCCATACAAACAGCGTATTTAATCATTTTATTGACGTTTTCCTCCACAGCACTAAAATTCCATTGTTTAAAGTCTAGGTCCTGTGCCTCAAAATCATCTGCAATATGATGATCCAATTGCTGAATGATCTCCATGATTTCGCTTTTATTCTTCATAAGAATATCCTCCTTTCCAGCAAAATCGATCTATATACCTTGCAAATATGTTAACCAATACTTATACAAAAAAGGCAGTCCCTTATTACAAATACACTTGTAGGAACTACCTCTTATTATATTTATATGTTTGTTTCGTCATGGCTGTTTATAAAGCTTTTTGAAATTGCACGCCGGCTCCATACTTGCATAAAGCCCCCGTGGTTCATTGATCCATTCAATCGACTTCATCATACATTTTTCAACACACACAATTCCTTTATCCAAATTAACACCTACATTTTTCTCTAAAGTAATACTTTTGAATAGACTAATCCTTTGCTAACGTTATCAATAAATGTGAAAACGGATTTATTATGTAAGGATTTCAAAGGAAGGCTTACGAGCCACTCCTCAATATCTATAAAAGAAAAAAGTTGATGAACAAACATGGAAACTTAAACATTTATCAATACTCCTTGAACAGGTACCTGAAATTTTGTTAAACAAATTAGAACCTCATTTACTTATGATACGGTTCTCCGTGACTAATCTAAATGAGGATTATTCAAATTGTTTTTAGAATAGAATTTAACAAAAAAAGTAGTGCCATCTAATCCAGTTTGAATTTCAATTTTCGCATTATGACGGGCAGCAATGGCGTAACAAATGCCTAACCCCAAGCCAGTGCCATTATCTTTGGTTGTATAGAATGGAGTACCCAGTTTCTCTAATATTTCTTGCCTGATACCTTCTCCTTGATCCCGCACTGCAAGAACCACACAATTTTCATCTTCTATGTAGGTACTGATGGATAGCACTTTCCCTGTGCTCATCGCTTCTAAGCCGTTACGGTATAGGTTTATTACTAATTGCCGTATCTCATTACGATTTAAAAGCAATTCTGGGATGTCTTTAGTATCGAATTGAATAAGTTTATTTTGATTAAATGTATCAATCTTTATTAAAGGTGAAATATCATAGATAATTGAATTTAAATCTAACATCTGTAAATCAGATGTCCTTGTATTTCCCATTGAAAGAAATTCAGTAATAATGGCATTGGCACGGTCAAGTTCTTCAATCATTAAATTAAAGTGGTCATTATGTTTTTCTAATTCGTCCTCTTTTTTTAATAACTGTAAGAATCCTCGTACCGTTGTCATTGGATTTCTAATCTCATGGCTGATACCTGCTGCCATTTGCCCTATTAATTCTAAGTTGGAAAACCTTCTCAGTTCATTTTCATATTTCTTTTTTTCCGTTACATTTTTAAATAGGCAACAGATACCCTCGTCATACGGGTAAGCCACTACTTCGTAACAATAATCTTCAGAGGTTGCGGGAATATCGAAATGTACAGGAACTCTCTCTAACATCGCACGATGAAATTCTTTATACATGACGGTATCTATACTTTTCGGGAAGATCTCCCATATATTTTTGCCTAATACATCATTTGCCGCTTTCTTTTGTGGTAGATATTGATGTTTATTTATGTAAATAAATTCCCATTCTTTATTCAAAGCGAAGAACCCATCCGTAATACTTTCAATAACACTTGTAACTTTTTCATTAGCAGCGGCTAGTTCCCTTGTTCGCTCTTCCACCATGTTTTCAAGTTGGTCCATATATAACAAGTTTGAAAACGTAGGGGCTGTGGCATCAACTATAGATTGTGCCAGCTGAATTTGGGATTCATCGTAACTGTGAGTTTTTCTCACCAAATCCACAACTGTTATTACCCCTAATACTTCTCCCATTGAAACCAATGGAATCATAAGCAGCCCCTTTGTATCCTCACTTGGGATGTGAATTATATTTTTTGTTATAATAGCCTCTTGGATCATGGCTTCATAGCTATGGTCCATTTTTATGTTATTAAGGGTTTCACTCCACTCTGCTTCCGTCCAATCACAGTCTTTACTTAACTTCGTTAATCTAATTGTTTTTTTTTCTAACGGTTCTAGGAGGTGGGCAGCAATATTTTTGCTATCTAAAATCTTTCCTAAGTAGAAAAAGCATTTATCGAGACTTTCCTGTATCGAGGTACACATCGATAAATCACGTGTAACATTAAGCAACAACTGCTTTTCGGCAATAAGGTTTTCCTTTTGTGTTAAATTATTCACGTTTTGAATTGCGACTGCAGCCATATTCACATAAGCTTCAACACTTTGAATTTCCGACTCTGTCAAGTTCATTGGTGTTCCATAATCAAATAAAAAAACTAGACCAAATAACTCTTTCTCAAATGAAATAGGCAGAACTAATAAGGATTTAATTTTGAAGGCTTCAACTGTTTTCGGATCCGGTCGATTATCTTTTGAGGTATCCGGGATGTGGATGGTTTTTTTAGTTTCAATCACTTCTTTKGCTAGTAAGTCTATATCAGGATCAATTAGTTGCGTATCGAGCGCCATGCCATTCATGAGTTCAGGTTTTCCTGCAAATCCTCTAAATGTTCCATCTTTTTGAGGTAAATAAATACCAACGGAATTACATTGAACAATCTCTTCAGATATTGCACTTGTTACACGCTGTAATACTTCACGTAGTTCTAACTTTGTATTTATTATTTTTGTTATATTTGCAAGCCTAGAATATCTTGTTTGTTCCATTAACATTCACACAGTCTCCAATCAATTGGGTTAGCGTTTATTATTTACGTCTTAGTGATCTTTCAAAGGACGGTATCCAAATAGAAATAAAGAATACTATATTATTAATAAAAAAGATTCCATACTGAATATCTTTTTACATGGGGTAGGAATTTGGATTACTTATTTGAACCGATTAATGAAAAAGTATATGTACTAGCAATATGGGACACAAGTTGGAAATCTTATAACAACTCTTACTTTATTGTACAGGAAGTTGATAGATTTAGGTAAAAAGGAGCATTCCATATACCTTGAACAAGCTCTAAATAGAATAGGCAAATCACCAGAAGATGTTACTCTCATCTTAGCAACCCACGGTCATAAGGATCATGTACAAGAAGCTACTATTTTTAAAAATGCTTCTTTTGAAGAACAAGATGTATTCCTCTCCATCCCTTCCAAACGATAGCCTTATCCTGAAAACATTATCGAATTGCATGAATAATAGCCTTGTTTTTTGTTCGATAAAACTCTTTATTTGAAATTGGTGTTGTTCCCTACGACCACATTAATTGGTAATTTCCAAACCAATATCGATTTCTTTAACATAGTAACTACTTCTTGGAGCCCTCCACATTCTCATTAAATATATATTCTTATTATTTCTTTTGATAAAAAAGTATTTATTAGAACAAGTGTCTACTCAAAACGAAATATATGAGCATATACATATTGAAATATCCAATAATTTGTTACGTTTTCGATGTTAAGAAGATAAGTGTAATTTTATTACGCGAGACCATCATTTTCTTCCCTACTGAAGTTTAACCTCTCATTTTTTTGGAGAATAAAATGAATTCGATAAAGGAGGAATAGAAAAATGATGCATCCGAATACCGAAATTCGGTATGTAAATGAGAAAGTAGGAATTGGAGTTTTTGCAACAAAATTAATTCCTAAAGGAACCATTGTCTGGATTAAAGATGATTTAGATATTGTTCTTGATGAGTCATATATTGAAAGTCTTGATGATGTTCGAAAAGAGTATATATATAAATACTCATATTTAGATAATGACGGCGAATATGTTCTCTCTTGTGATCACGCAAAGTATATTAACCATAGCTTCAATCCAAATATAGTAGATACAGTATATGATTTTGAGTTAGCTGCGAGAGACATTCAACCTGGCGAACAAATAACATGTGATTATGCTGCGTTGGGTGAAGATGAAGATTTTGAATGTATCCCTGAAGAAGGCACTTCAAGAACAAAAGTGACAGCAGATGACTATCTAGTTTTATACGAAGAATGGGATAAAATGGCAATGGAGGCATTTAAGTATTTCAACAAGGTGGAACAACCTCTAAAACATATGATCAGTGAGCAATATACTGATAAAGTAAATGCGGTTGCTAATGGAACCGAACCACTAGATTCAATCCTTACTTTATTTATCGATGATGATAATGATGAAGACTGAGATTGAATTTTCGAACTTTAGAATAACAGTTTTAAAGGCTTTAACAAAACACGACCTAAAACAAATTTTTGAACGCTACTATCGAGGTACAAATACCAAAAACGTTCGCGGCACAGGTCTCGGCATGRCTTTTTCTAGAGATATTATTGAGGCACACGGTGGATGTTATATTGTCGAGTAAAGTTGGCATCGGCACAACCGTGGAAATTCGTTTAAGTGAGTAAAAGATAAAAGGGCTATCTTAGTTGGAAAAATAACTAGAAAAGCCCTTTCTTATTGAAAAAAACAGTCCAAGTAAAATAATTAAACTGTTTCCTTTATTACTTCCTAAACCTCATTTACTTATGGTAAGGTTCACCGTAGCAGGGCTAAATGAGGTTTATTCTCTTTTCCATTTTAGATAGCCGGCTGAAGGACCCCCCAACTCTCTCCTACTCCAACAGCTCTTCCGGAAGCAGCTTAAATCCTTCAATCATCGTGTCTTCTTCCACCTCGATCAATAGACAGCGTTTGCCATTGTAATTGATTTGTTTGACATATCTCAAGTCTTGCGGGCTGATCGCAATATTCGCTACTTTCGTGCTGATTTTGATTGACTTGGACGCGTAGCTTGGAACGACATGGCTTGCTTTCATTTCATAGTTTTTGTCTTCAACCACCTGCTGAAAGGCCATTTCCACTTTTTCCGTACTCACATCTTTTACGCCGCTCGCCTTCAACACACGTGCAACCTCTATAGAATCCAAAGTAGGAGTACTCCCTTCTTCGTCCTCACTCTCTTTTTCCACCAATAACATATTATTGATTTCATCATATACACCGGCGAGGGTTTTCGAATTTACTTCATCACCAATTACTGCTTTTACAATTTCTTCAAACACCGCTTTATCTTCCTCGGCAGTCATGATTTCATTGCCGTTCAACACATTCTCGATAAACTGGAAATCTGGTTTATTCGCTTTGCTCGCAGCATAAAGGACGTGATTGATGTCTGCGGCGTTGTCCGTGAAGCTAGGGAACAGAAATCCACCAATTGGAGTGGCAAGTTTAATGACGGGATCAGCCAGCAGACTGGACTTAAACTCTTTCTCGACAAAATCAAACACCAGTGAACGTTTCGGCAGTTCGGTTTGATTCATGCTACTGAGGATAAATGGAGTGGTATACACTTCATCTCGAGCGTCTATTTCCGTTTCATCGGGATGACGTTTCGTCGTTTTATAATAGTTTCCACGAATGAATGTGATGACTATGTCCTTTTCATATTGGCTATCCTGAACCATCTTCAAGGCGATGCGTTGCATACCCGCTTTCCATTCCCCGACATCATCTGCATGAAGCCCCTCAAATAAAAGTCGCTGCGTATGGTCCGTTTGCCCCTCTCCTTGACGCTGGAACTTCACCTCAAACAGCTTCACATCTAGTTTCCCACCTAAAACCTTTTTAAAGTTGGCAAGGAACAGCTCTTGTTGCTCCCGGTCCAGCAAGGAAAATGAGCGGCTCTCCTCATGATAGATTTCACTGCTTTCCTGCTTGATATAAACGTTATAAATATCAGCTATTTTAAGCAAATCAGTATCCATCTTAAAGTGTTTGCGAATCTCTGCTATATCCTTATTATTCATCTCTAATTCCAACTCCCTGGCAAGTAAGATCCGTGTTATCTACAAAAAAAGAGCATCCAAAGCTACAGTTTAGCTTCTGACACCCCTTTATTATAACAATATTTAAAATGAAGAAAGGAACACAGTCAATTTTGGATTGAGTGACTCCTGTGGGAGCAGCGTAGCGACGTGTCCAGTGAGGCCCCGCGGAAAGCGTTCGCCTGTTTCTGTCTCTACATCGCTGTGCTAGCTTCGAAACCTAACGAGAACCATCCCCTGTTTCATTAGCATTCTTGCTTCATCAAACACAAGAAATGTCCCCGTGTCTCAGTCGTAATAATATCAAATATTTAAAAGGAATTTTATAGTATATAATGGACATATAATAAAAAAGAGAGAAGTGTTGTAAGCACTTCTCCCCATGCAACCTCTGCCGTCAGGGTGGTGGTTGTCATTGTGGATTATTTATGAGAACCACCCTTTTGCTTGCGACGGCGCAGGTGGTTTTCTTGTCTTCTAGAACATTCTTCCGAAAAAAATATGCGCTTACTTCACGCAGAACTCCCTTCAGAACTTCTCTGAGAATTTCAAGAAATGTTTCCGTGATTATCACCTCCTTTCCTAACAAAGGAAAAGAAGATTGACAATCCGGCCACCCCAACAATATACAGCTAACAACTCCATTCTATCATTTACTACCTATCTAAAAACCTATCAATCTTCGACAAATATCAGGGAGTGCCAGGCGCGAATATTAGAACTTTCTAATTTCATCGACTGTCTTTCGATCTAATCGTTTAATAACTGATATTTTACGCTCTCCCGTTATACGATACGGAGGCAAAAAGAAAATAAAAAAGTTAGCTTTTTTTAGTGATTAACAGTAATTCAATTGAGGCTCATGAGATACACCCTATAGAGCATTTCTTTGTAAAGAGGAATGTTTTTACTTTTGCCTTATTAACTTATTAACAATAAAAATATCATAAAAATTAATAAAAATTTATTGTTTATCAATAAATAACATGTTAATATCTAAAAAACAATACTTATGAGAGGTGCTTTTCATGAAACCTGAAACACTATTTTTAAAGTTAGCAGTTGTTCTTATGGGCTTTCCAGTTCTTGCTTTATGCATCTTTTTGGTACCTGAGTTAGGTAATATTGCAGCAAAATTGCTTCCAGAGTTTGATTTGATCAAATACCTCGTTACTATCGTTTTTGATGCATCGGCGATTCCCTTTTACTTTGCTTTGTATCAGGCTTTTAAACTTTTACGCTATATTGATAAAAATAAAGCTTTCTCGCAACTATCTGTATATTCTTTGCGGAATATCAAATTCTGTGCCATCACAATCAGTACCTTGCATGTGCTAGTCTTGCCACTCTTCTATCTCTTTGCGGATAAAGACGACGCCCCAGGTGTCATCTTTATCGGATTGTTTGTTCCTTTTGCTTCAATGATGATTGCAGTCTTTGCTGCTGTTCTTCAAAAGCTATTAAAAAATGCCATCGATATAAAATCAGAAAATGATTTAACGATATGAGGTGAAACCAATGGCTATTGTAATCAATATTGATGTGATGTTGGCTAAAAGGAAAATGAGCGTAACGGTACTTTCGGAGAAGGTTGGCATCACGATGGCGAATCTTTCTATATTGAAAAATGGAAAGGCAAAAGCGATTCGATTATCAACTCTAGAGGCGATTTGTAAATCATTAGAATGTCAGCCTGAAGATATTTTAGAATACAAAAGTGACGAAGACAGTCAAAGGTAAGAGAGTTTGATTAATAAACATTGTTGAGGAAAGTAGGACTTAATATGACAATTATTAAGGGAGGGTATAATCATGGACAGTAACAATTTAATTATTGAAAATATTGCTAATCCCCATGAGCTGGAGAGAATGTTTAGAAATGACCCCAAAGCCTTTAAAAAGTCATTCTCAGACGCATGGGAACAACATCCTGATTCTCAGGTTCTTGGCATTTGGTATGAAAGATTGCATTTCAAGGAGACGGCACATTCAGAAAAATCTTCCTTGATTCAAAAAGATTTCTTATTCATGGGCATTTTAGCCATTCTGGCCGGGATAAGCACCAGAATCATTTTCCATTTTGTCGAACAGGAAGCAATTGCTCCAATTAACCTGGCTTTTGGTGTAATTCCCTTTATTGCTGCCTATTTTGTTTACAATAATACTCCGAAAAAAAGTGTTATTTATTCCCTTGCAGCGTTGTTCCTAATTTCCGGGTTTTATCTTAATATGCTACCATTAAATTATAAAGACAGTATTATCCTTGCTTATTTACATCTTCCCATATTCTTATGGGTATTGGTAGGGCTTGCATTTACAGGAAATGAATATTCAAAAGGCAGTACAAGATTAGCCTATATTAAATTTAATTTGGAATATTGTATTCTCTACGCCAGCATGGCAGTTAGCGGAATGGTGCTAGCGGCATTAACCATGCAGTTATTTAGCTTTGTTGGCTTGGATATAGAAGAATTCTATTTTAGTAATATCGTTTTATTTGGTGCTGCCGCTCTCGCTATTGTGGCTGCATACCTGGTATCAATGAATCTTAAACTTGCTAAGAATATTACACCATATATAGCTAAAATTTTTAGTCCTCTTGTCCTGGTCACATTGTTGGTCTATCTTATAACGGTTATATGGGTCGGAAAAAATCCATTCTTGGACCGCAATTTCCTGATAGCCTTCAACGGAATACTCCTTGGTGTATTGGCCGTTACCATATTTTCTATTACCGAAAGCGACTCAGACGAGAAAAAGAACATTTCAGATTATATAAATTTTTCCTTAATTGTTCTTGCGCTTATCATTGACAGTGTGGCTTTGTCAGCCATCGTGTTCAGACTTTCTTCTTATGGGATTACACCAAACAGACTTGCTGTTTTAGGTGTAAACATACTTATCTGGGGAAATCTTATTTGGATTATGGTCTCATATATGCGTTTTCTACAAAACAAGACCGGACCTTCACCCATCCAAGATGCGGTCACTAAGTATTTGCCAGTTTACGGACTTTGGGCGGCTTTCGTTACATTTACTTTTCCTTTCTTTTTTAATTAGAAAGGCTATATTAATGTAACGGATGTTGATCTTCCTTATAAACACCAAAAATGAAAAAGTTATACTCATAACTTTTTCATTTTTGGCTTTTTATTTTTCTAAAAAAACCTCTTTTACTTATGGTAAGGTTCACCTTTAATAATCCGAAAAGCTCGATATACTTGCTCCACCAACACCAATTTCATCAATTGGTGTGGCAAGGTCATTTTTGAGAATGACAGCTTTTCATCAGAGCGCTTCATCACGTCTTCATGCAGACCGAGTGATCCTCCGATGACGAACGAGATTTTGCTGCGACCGTATGTCATGAGTGACTGTAAATCATCCGCCAGTTGTTCAGACGATTTCATTTTGCCCTCGATTGCCAATGCGATGACATAAGTGTCCGCTCCGATTTTTGCCAAAATGCGTTCGCCTTCTTTTTTCTTGACGATTTCCATGTCAGCATCACTTAAATTTTCCGGTGCTTTTTCGTCTGCCACTTCAATTAAATCTATTTTTGCGTAACTCCCCAATCGTTTTGTGTATTCTTCAATGCCCATTTTTAAGTACTTTTCTTTTAACTTCCCAACGGAAATTATTGTGATATTCACAGGTTATCCACCTTTACACTTTATTTACAAACACGCTATCCACAGAAGTTATACACATATCCACAACCACAAACTATATATAGTAGGCAATCATTCGTTCGCCACTAAATATATTGCAGCGACATCACAGTAATCGCATTTTGTGGATATCTTTTCTTCATCTGTGAGTTCCGTTAAAATCGGGAAGGTATTTTGCTCAGCCACAAACATGTCCAATGCATGTTCTATATGGGTTTGACAGCATTTAATTTTCATATTTCTTCATCCTTTCGATTTTCGAACAATTCAATTAGTTATACACAATTCACACAACTTTATCCACAATCTATTTTAACAAACAAAAAGCGAGTAGGAAAGGTACGGGTTCGCACCTTCTACTCGCTGTGTAAATGTTTTGTTAATATAAAATTGTTATCCACAATTCTTTTTGGTCATCCACAACATTGACGAACCTTTTTATAGAGCTGAATTGTCTTTCAATTCTAAGGTCGCTTCTATCAGTTGACCTTTACGATACACTTTCAATTTCAAATCGTCACCGATTTCTTTTTCATTGTATAAGTGTTTACGTAAATCGACCATGTTCTCGATTTTTTTTCCATCCATTTCAACGATTACATCATATTGTTTCAATTTCGCTTTTTCCGCTGCTGATCCTTCTATTACTTGGTCAATGACCACTCCTGTTGAAACTTCTTCCGGTAAACGAAGTGTATCTCTCTGGTGGTAAGCAGAAACGTTGGTCACATCGACTAATGTTACACCCATTGAAGGACGTTTCATTTCGCCGTATTTTTCAAGATCTTCAATGACAGGGATGGCAGAGTTAATTGGAATCGCAAGGCCAATTCCTTCGACTGTCGCCTGAGATATTTTCATGGAATTGATTCCTATCAATTGACCAGCTAAATTGACAAGTGCCCCACCACTATTTCCTGGGTTGATGGCTGCATCCGTTTGCAATACTTCAGCCTGCCAATCAATTTGGTTATCTCCATTTAAATCAACCGGAATTGCACGGTCTTTACCGGAAACAACACCTGTCGTTACGGATCCTGAAAAATCCAGACCAAGTGGATTACCGATTGCAATGACCGTTTCCCCTTGTTTCAACGAATCTGAATTTCCAAATTCCGCAACTGTTGTCACTTTTGAAGCATCCATTTCTAAAACAGCTAAGTCTGTCCAAATATCGGCCCCAAGTAATTTGGCATCCACTTTGGCTCCGTCTGCCAATGTCACTTCTATTTGAGTTGCACCTTCAATAACATGATTGTTGGTAACAACGTATGCTTTATCTCCTGATTTTTTATAGATGACACCTGAACCTGTTCCCGCTTCTTGTTCTTCACTGGTTGGTCTCAAGAAATCTGACGTGGATTGAATGTTCGTCACGCCTACAACTGCGTTCGCTGCCTTGTCGACTGCAGATGTGACATCAGTAGTTATATCCGCAGATAATTGCTGAGTAGTTGAAGACACAGCTGAGTCTTTGCCACTTACCTCGGTTCCACCAGGCATCATGCCAACGAGCGAAGGAAGCATCAACCAAACGACTAATGCCCCAATCATAACCCCGATAAGACCACTGAAAAAGTAGCCACCTTTACTTCCTTTTCTAATAATCCTCGTTTGTTGTTCTTTTTGTGGATCTGATGGTATTTGATCGTAGTAACCCATAGATAATCTCCCTTTCTGTTATTCGATACCTTTACTTTACCTAATCAACATTAAAATTAGATGAAAATGAATTTAAAACTTGCTCAAAATGAAGAAAAGCGTAAAGGGCAACTCAAGCTCGACGCCATGAAACGTGGAACAGGCCACCCTAACCCTAATTCGGTGCTGGAGTATCTGAATCGAAAACTTGCTTTCGAACGAAGGTACGGAGCTTAGAAGCTGGTTGGCCTGTGAAACTGGACAATGCGCTGGAAGGATGAATGGCACTTATGCCTTCCTGACCCCTAAATGTGCCCGCGAGCTAGCACTTGGTCCTAGACACTACTTAGTAAAAAAAGTATCAAAAAAACCCCACAAAATTGTGGGGTTTAGATAGTCACTAATTCAGTGGCTTTATTGGCATCTGTATCAAAAAGATTCAAATATTCACCGGTAATAATTCCGCATGATTCAAGTGTTTGAGTAACACTCATTCGTGCGAGGTCTTTCATGTTATTATCTTTACTCAAATGAGAAAGATAGATACGTGTTGGTTTTTCTTCGACAACTTCGCTCATTGCGACAGCGGCATCTTCGTTTGACACATGTCCTACGTCGCTTAAAATCCGGCGTTTGACCGACCACGGGTAACGACCCATTTGCAGCATTCCTACGTCATGATTGCTTTCGAACACAAATGAATCTGCACCTTTGATATGACCCTTCATCCGGTCACTGACATATCCAGTATCCGTGATTAACACCAGTTTACGTCCATTTTCATGAAATACGTAAAACATTGGATCCGCAGCATCATGGGAAACGGCGAACGATTGAATGTCTAGTGAGCCGAATGTTTTTACAGTCTCCATATCAAAATGAAAACGTTGCTCGAGTGGAATGTTTCCGACAAGATGTTCCATTGCCATCCAGGTCTTGGCATTGGCATATATGGGAACTTTATATTTACGGGCGAGAATTCCAAGCCCTTTTATGTGATCACTATGTTCATGCGTAACCAAAATTCCGCTCAAGTTTTTCACATTGCGGTCAACAGAGGCGAACAACTCCTCCATTTTACGTCCACTAAGACCAGCATCCACTAAAAATGAATGTTCTTCGGTTTCAACGTAAATGGCATTTCCGCTACTGCCGCTTGCTAGAACACTAAAACGCATGATGAAAACTCCTTACTCTACTTCTTTTTTCTCGGACTCTTTGTTAAATTCGATAATCTTTCCTTCTACGGCATTTACAAAATAGTCTTCCTTCGAGCCATCTTGTAATTCTACACGAACTCGCCAAGTCGGTGCAAACACTTGTGTTTCCGTCAATTGAACGAGTGTGGAATATCCTAAACTAATTTTTGTAATCGTCGAATTTGGTTTCAATAAATTCCGTGTATATAATACTTCAACTGCTTTCTCATCTGGCAATAAGTTTTCGGTTTGCTCAAAATCATCTTCCAACTTTTCGAAGGCCGTTTGTTCATATCTATATACTTCATTATCTTCATTCCAATAAATTGTGAGAAGCGCATTTTGGTTAAAGAAGATTTGGCGATTATTGATAGTTTGGAAAAACACTGCTTTTTTAGCTTTTGCATCAACCTCATACAAGTCGTATGACGAGCCTTCGAATACATGCGTATTAACAAAGTCCTTGAGTGTTGCCGGGTCTTCTAAACTTGCTAATACCACTGGTTTTTTAAATGTGGCTACAAGTTCAGTACGATCAAATATTTCAAAGGTTTGATTATCCAATGTTTTTAACTCTTCAGGAGAGTAGACACGAATGTTGCCGGAAACATATGATTCTTTCAGTGTATTTTCAGGCGCACTCTCATAACGAATGTTATCCGCTTGCAAACGTTCTTCAATTGTTGTTTCACCCAGCACTTCGACTTCCTGTGCTTCATTGTAACGATTTATATATAGTAAATACAAAAATACGTTTAAAATAGAAAACACGATAATGAAGATGGTTTTTGTTTTATTCCAATCCAAACTTCCCACCTCCTAAAACATCAGGTGAAATGCGAGACCACTGATTGTTTGATAAATAAAACCAGGATGGTTCCAATGTCAATAATCGTCTTTCGTCATCGCGTGTTAAATAGTAGCCCGTGGTAATTTCATCGATATTGTTAAAATCAAGTTCTTTCACGGTTTTCATGACACGTGAAGCTTTCTCACCTGAAGGCAACGTTGAAATCACGGTATCAAATGCCAACGACAGATCAAGCGTATAGTAAGGTCTCCGATAGCGATAAATCCCGGGGTCTCCCCAAAACGCCGTTATTTTTGTAGATGTTTCATCACTGAATACGGGATATCCCAACAAATACAATTGGTAATCTATTTGCTGCTTTTCCGGGTTGATACTTGCAAAACGAAATTCATCTGTCCAGCCCCCGTGTTCATTTACATAATCCAAGCTATCAAAAATCAACTTAGATGGCTCGGCTGGTACAAAAGTTTCAGCAGAAGGATTCACAAAACTTAATGTGCGTTCAAGCAAGTTCACATTCATTAATGAGGTTCCATCCGAATATTCTTCATTTGTTGCGCCTACAGGACTTTGACGAACTAGATTTGGGTCACTGAACAGGGCGTCCCTGAAGCGATTGGGATCTATTTCTTGCAGGTAATATGTGTAACGGATACTTTCCACATCTTTTGCTGTAACAAAAAGTGAAGACCTTCCTTTTCGTTCAATTTCCGTGAACTGTGTAAAATTAGCCGTCGGTGATACTACTTCTTGCTTCAATAAATTCATATCAACATTACCTGCAATTGCTGAATACAGTTTTTTGGATTTTGAACTGGCAAAGTAGATTTTCAGTTCATTATTATCAATACTATTCCAATTGACAATTAAGCGATCAAATTCATTTTCAGGTATGTTTGTCATCGAAAATGGCAAAATGATATCATATACCGGAAACGGCACATCATCCGGGAAGAATAGGGTAAAGCGATCAGGCGCATGAATCAGTTCATTTAAATCCATTTCACTTAAATTATTGTTCTCTAATTTCAACTCACTGACTTCCCAGCCCTTCATGACATTAATAACACGATCCAAGTCAAACGGAGACATAGAACCAGTCATTTTGTTTTCCCGACTCGCTATTATTTTATATGGTTTGATTACATCATCTACACGTTTTTGATCTGCAATTGATATATTGAGTACCGGTGCTTGTTTAATGGTTTCATAGTTCGGTGTATAGGTCCATATTGTAAACGTCAGTGTCACACTTAAAACGACAAGCAAGGTGAGGACAATCGATTTAATTTGCTCTACATACTTCAATCCCATTCACCTGCCTCATCCAACTCAAATGGCAACGTAAAGAATATCGTCGTCCCATGTCCTTCTTCACTCTCTGCCCAAATGGCTCCACCGTGTGCTTCAATCATTTCCCGGGCAATAGCTAGTCCAAGTCCTGAGCCCCCCATTGACCTTGCCCGCGCGCGGTCCACACGATAAAAACGGTCAAAAATTCGTTCTACATTTTCTTTTGGAATTCCCATGCCATCATCCGATACCATCACTTTTAAGAATCCTTCTTGCACAATAATGCCAAAACGAATATTACCGCCATCCGGCGAATATTTTAAAGCATTCGAAATGATATTATCAATGACTTGTGTTAATTTATCAGCATCGATTTCCACAAAGAATTGTGAATCTGGCAATAATCGTTGGAAATGAACTTGTTGTGATTTCGACATTTCAAAACGATCGATGATTCGATTGAAGAATTTAATGAACTCAACAAACTCTTTATTCAAATCGTAAGAACGGCTGTCCATTTTCGATAACTGTAACAGGTCATTAACCAAACGAATCATACGCTCAGTTTCCGTCTGCGTAACATTCAGGAATGAAGGTGCTAATTCCTGGTCTTGCCACGCGCCATCCGCAAGGGCTTCTAAGTAGCTGCGCATCGTCGTTAATGGTGTCCTTAGTTCGTGTGATACGTTGGCTACGAATTCACGACGCTCCATATCAATTTTCTCTTGTTCGGTATTGTCATGAAGAACTGTAATCAGGCCATTTACGAATCCTGTTTCTTTCTGAATGACCGAGAAATTTGCGCGCAGAATATACGGACGTTCTGGTGAACTGAAATCCAAGTTAATGGACTCTTTCATATGAATTAAATCTTCAAATGTATATTCCGCTTCTATTCCAAGAACGGATGAAATGGGACGATGCAATACCAGTTCTCTTGATACTCTCAACAGTCTCAGAGCTGGATCATTGATTAAAATAATACGCCCTTTTCGATCCGTTGCAATTACGCCATCCGTCATGTTAGAAAGGACTGACGCTAGTTTGCGTCGTTCACCTTCCGTAGTGGACTGGGCTTCTTGCAGACGGTTGGTCAAGTGATTGAAGGCAATTGCCAATTGCCCAATTTCATCATTTCCGTAAACGCGCACTTTACGGGAGAAGTTCCCTTTTGCCATAGCCTGTGCTTGTCTACGCATATCTGAAATCGGCCGTGTGATGGTCTGGGCAATCAAAATCCCCAAAATGATGGTGATGGCAAGTGACATCGCTGTACCACCAGCAAGAATTCGGTTAATTTCATTCATCTGCTCAAAAACTGTTTCGATATTTGATTCCAAGTAAATCGTACCGAGTACTTCACCTTGATCTATTATAGGTGAAGTGAGAACCCAAATACGATCGCCTTTTTTTAATGAAATTTTATTGTCTGGTGTTTCAGAAGATATGGATCGACGGACCATCGCATCTGTTGAACGTTGACCAACAATGGATTGATTGGTCGTTTCGGATGTTGCTAGAATACGAAAATTGGGATCAATCACACTAATTTCATTAATATCTTCCGAACGGATACTGAATAGAACAGAACGTAAACTTTGCTCTAAAGTAGGGTCTTCTTCTCCCCGCTTCTTTATAATTTCTTCACGCACACTAAACTCCACCAAATCCACTCGTTCTTCAATGGATTTGGTGAAGCTTGCTTTAAGCGTTTGTTCTAATTCGCGCGCAAAATATATTCCTATGATTTCCATTGCCAATATAATAAGCAATATATAAACAAGGACAATTTTGACGTGAATTGATTTAAAAAAGCYAACCTTTTGCATTCTGTCTACTCCTGTTCAGGATTACGCAAATAATACCCTACGCCGCGACGTGTCACAATCCATGCAGGGTGACTTGGGTTATCCTCAATTTTTTCACGAAGGCGACGAATGGTTACGTCTACAGTACGAACATCTCCAAAATAATCATAACCCCATACAGTTTGCAGTAAATGTTCGCGTGTCATCACTTGACCGATATGTTTTGCCAAGTAATGTAGCAATTCAAACTCACGGTGTGTCAGTTCAATTGATTCCTCTCTTTTCAAAACTAAATACGCATCCGGCTGAATAATTAATGAGCCAACCGCAATATCATTTGACGCATCTTCTGCATCTTCAGATTGTACGGTTTGATGGCGACGCATATTGGCTTTCACACGGGCAATCAATTCACGCGTACTGAACGGTTTAGTTACATAATCATCTGCACCTAATTCCAAACCAAGTACTTTATCAATTTCCGAGTCTTTCGCTGTCAGCATGATAATAGGAAAATCGTGTTTTTTACGAATCTCACGACAGACTTCCATTCCATCCCGGTTTGGTAACATAATATCTAGTAACATCAAATCGGGTTTGATTTCTTCTGCTTTTGCTAAAGCTTCATCCCCGTCATAAGCACAAACGACATTGTAGCCTTCTTTCTTTAAATTGAATTGTAGAATGTCCGCAATCGGCTTCTCGTCATCTACTACTAAAATTGTTTTACTCATTGTTCGTCATCCTCTCTTGCCATCTATCTATTTAAATATGAATTGACCTCTTTATACTACTTACTCTATCACGCTTTACTATGTTACGCACCTATCGACTAGAGGAATCAGAATGTTGAATATTTCCCGGGTAATATTTCGACAAGATTCTTAGATAAACTAACACTCTATTGTCGATGAATATAAAAAAACGGCCAACTCTGTCGAATTGACCGCTTCCGCGTATATTATTTGTTTAAAAACTTAAGAGGATTTACGTTTACACCATTATGTTCTACTTCAAAGTGTAAATGTGTTCCAGTAGATCTACCTGTTGACCCCATTACACCTATTTTTGAACCGACAGGAACAGTTTGTCCTACGTTAACATTAATTGATGCTAAGTGAGCATATGTTGTTTCATAACCATTTTGATGATCAATAACTACTTTGTTACCGAATGTACCATCTGCTCCAGCAAATTTCACAACGCCGTTATCAGCTGCTTTAATTGCAAAGCCGTCAGGACGTGCAATATCGATTCCACGGTGCATTCGTCCCCACCGTTGACCCATCCCGCTAGATATGTAGCCACCTTCTGCCGGCCATGCGAACATACCTGACCCACGAGATGGAACGACTTTAGTACCTTTTAAGATAATATTGTTTGTCACTTCTTTTACTACTGCTTCATCTTTAATTGATTTGCCCACGCGTGTCCCGTTATTCTCACGGATAACGTATGTCATTTCTTTGGCACCATTGCTGCCTTCTTGAATGACTTTGGAATCCCCTTTAAGCATATCTTTCGATTCGCGTACTTGGTTTTCAAATTGAATGGCTTCTGTCACTCTTTTCTCGCGAACAACTTCAATGTTCACTAAAGGTTTTAAAGCTGTTACCTTCAATTTTTCTCCAATTTGAAGAACGCTATTTTCGTTGACACTTTTGTTCAGCTTTGTTAAATCCGCTGTAGTTAAATCATGTTTTGCTGCTATTTTGCTGAATACATCTCCAGATTGTACGGTATATGTTTTCTCTTCCAAAGTACCTTTTTGAAGGTAATCTACTGCTTGATCAACAGTTAAAACCTTTTCTGGTTTTGCTTGTTTCGTAACACCTGAAATTGATTCTTTTAAATTAATATCCAAAACACGTGTTTCATTGTTCTTTAATGGGGGTAAAGAATTGTTAGAATCTTTTCGATTTTCCAATTCGGTGAGTTCTTTTTCAGAAACGGTCTGAAGTTTCAGTTTGCGGACTACTTCATGATATGCTTCCAAGTCTTTGACGTAGACGGCAATCTCGTCATTGACCGACAAGGCAAAAGCATCTGCTGTGACAGTTACCATCTTGTCCAGCTTGTCTAATGTTTCCTTATCATTTGTTTCTGCATTAAAAACTTGTTCTGAGATGATGGATAAATTGGATCCACTTAGATTTAGATCTTTGTATTGGGAGCTTGACTCAGTAATTTTTTCATTAACAAGCTCTTTTACTGCTTTTTCATCTGAAACCGTACCTACATATTCGTCACTTGCATATATATGAAAAATTTCCTGTAATTGACTGTCCTCTTTATCTTTTGCAAAACTGATATTAAATGTGAAGCTTGAAGCAAGCACTGCTGTTATGGCTGCTTTTTTCATTATATTTGATGTGCGGTTTGGCTTCCGGTCGGATGAAATCTTATCCCCATCACCAGTATTCCTTTTCAAATGCATGATAAAGCCCCTCTCAAAATTTCATCCGTAAAACGAATGGTTCTTTTATTGTGAAAAATTTCACGCCCCTTTAATTTAACATATCCTTTTAAACACTGGTAAAGAAATGTCATTTTGTAAAGAAAATGACTCATTCTTACCATCAATTGCATTTAATTGTTTTAATTTGTAAGTTTACACAGGCTTTTCTCTTAAATCAATTGAAGATTCAACATATTTTTTCTATCTTTCGACCCTTCTCATTCATATTTCATGTACTTTTTTGTCATTTTTGTAATAATAATAGCGTTCTTCTATCGAATATCCTTAATATAGGGTAAAATAAGAGTATTCAAGGCGAAATGAGGTATCCCATTTGACAGACGAACAACAAGAGAGAAATGCCAAAATAAAAACCGCATACGTACATCGTCGGGCTTCCAAAACCGTAATAACGAAGCGCATCTTCATGATTATTATTGGTGCCGTATTTATGGCAATGGGAATCGAGTTGTTTTTGGTACCAAATCATTTATTGGATGGTGGAATTGTCGGTATATCCATTATCTTGTCTCACCTGACTGGAATTCAAATTGGATTATTTATTTTCCTATTAAACATCCCCTTCTTTTTTTTCGGGTATAAACAAATTGGGAAAACATTTGCACTTTCTACTGTATTAGGAATTACGGTTCTTTCTATTTGTACATACTTTTTACATCCAGTTGCACGTTTTACTGATGACTTGTTACTTGCTACCGTCTTTGGCGGCATTGTACTTGGCATTGGTGTCGGTCTTGTCATTCGCTACGGTGGCTCATTGGACGGAACTGAAATTTTAGCTATTTTGTTCAGCACTAAAAGCGTTTTTTCCGTCGGGGAAATCATTATGTTCTTCAATTTGATAATCTTTACTGTCGCTGGTTTTGTATTTACTTGGGAGCAAGCTATGTATTCCGTACTCGCTTATTTCATCGCTTATAAAATGATCGATATTGTCATTCAAGGCTTTGATGAATCCAAATCGGTTTATATTATTAGTGATCTTGTAGATGAAGTCGGCGAAGCGATTATGGATCGTCTCGGTCGTGGAGTCACTTATTTACATGGAGAAGGCGCATACACAGGTGATGATAAAAAAGTTATTTTCACCGTTATTACACGTCTGGAAGAAGCAAAATTAAAAACAATCGTGGAAGATATTGATCAACAAGCGTTCGTCGCCATTGGCAATATTGCTGAAGTACGCGGTGGACGATTCAAGAAACGTAATATTCACTAATTTGCACTCTATATAAAAATGCRCTGCCCAATATTGGGACAGCGCATTTTTTAATTGGGTCATTCCATTGGATATACCCGTCCCTGGTCGGGTGGGAAGGTTTTCTGTAGATTACGGAGAGTGATAATAAACGCGACATGAACACTGAGCGTCAACACAATAATAGCTACCGCAACTGTAGACTGAACATCCTGTTTCATATTAATTAAAAACGACTGAATAAACGTTGAAGTGAGTGTTATGGTCATATAGACAATCATAATTTTTTTAATGCCATTCTGTTTTTCAGCCGCTTCAATTGGATAATCCACTTCATGCATCAGCATTCTGAATACATAATACATCAAAATTAAGTCAATCAGCGTGACACTAAAGCCATATACCAGCCAAGATGTACTGTTAACTTGCATTTGAGTGAGTACTTCCCCTGATAAAAACAGTGTAGGAATGGATAGAGCCATCAGGACAAAAGCAGTTATTACAGCTTTTTTAGCATTCGCCTTTCCTGCGGCAAGTTGATGAATGCCTGATGTGATCAACATATATCCCAGTGGGTCAGGAAGAAAATCGAAAAAAATATGAACGTCCAGCAAAACCAATAAAAACCCTGCAATCATATACTTGAACGCTCTTCTATTTGCCATCTTTCACCACTTTCTCCACCATGCTCCGTAGTTCTTCATCTGTCAGCTGTGGAACATGATGCAAGGGAAATGAAGCCGTAAAAGACTGTCCAGCAGCCGTTTCCCCTTCCCATGGAATCCATACATCGATTGCCTTATTATTAGTCGGCTCTATTTGTATGTATAAGCCGACACTACCTTGTGATTCCAATACGATGGGCCAATTGACGTCTTTTGCAAGAGGTTGTTTTACATCGCTCCAATTAGGCATAACTTCTGCTTGATAGATAGGATCGGGAATTCGGGCTTCTTCTCCTTCATAATGTACTTTCACTTGAACATCCTTCGCAATATTTTCAGGCACAACGAATTCTTTCATTTTTAACTGTTCTTCTGCAGAATATATGCTGGAATGAAGTCCGTCTGAAGTACTTCCAGTCGACATGCCCTTCAATTTAGGATCTTGTCTGAGCGTTGACGGCGTGATTCGAATTTCTCCGATGTCAAAATGTCCAGCCGTTCCGTCACTGAATTGTAGGAATACATTGGTCCCTATATATGACTTATCTTCTTCGCCTTCAAGAGGCAGTATGGATGGGTCAAATTCAGCTTTCAGTAGAAGATGTTGATTGAACTCCTGGACGACATTTGGTGAGTTGTATATCGAATTCTGGTTTCCATGTAACCACATGTCATTGCTCGGTGAGACGTTTTGGAGCGAGAATCCATCCACTTCAATTGTTTGGAGAATTGCCGGATTGTTTTTATTGGTCAAATAGTAAATGTTGAATAGGTGTGTCTGGTCCATTGGTCGTTCGATATAATGTTCCAGAACAATGGGTTCATCCAAAAATTTCGCCTCGTAAGTGGTTATATTAATCGTCCAAGCCACAATGATTGCCAGCAGTGCTCCCCAAAACCAAAATCTCTTCATTTATTTTCAACCCCAAATCGTATGAAAATTCACATTACTCTTACATACGAAAAAGAACGGGAAAAGATTCCTTTTCCCGTTCAATAAAATTTAGCGCCAAACGCTCGCAATGATATTTGTTTGATTTCGATCTGGTCCTACTGAGAAAATCGAAATTGGAACACCAGTTAATTGTGAAATGCGTTCCAGGTAGTGTCGTGCATTTTCCGGAAGCTCATCGAGTGATTTACAAGATGTCACATCTTCGCTCCAACCTGGCAATTCTTCATAGACAGGTTTACAGTCAGCCAGCATACGTAAGTTTGCTGGGTATTCCGTAATCAGTTCCCCGTTGTAACTGTAAGCTGTACAAATCTTCACTGTTTCCAAACCAGTTAACACATCAATCGAATTGACCGTTAGATCTGTTAAACCACTCACACGACGTGCATGACGTACAACTACACTGTCGAACCAACCGATGCGACGTGGACGACCAGTTGTTGTCCCATACTCTTTACCGACTTCACGAATTTGATTGCCGACTTCGTCAAACAATTCCGTTGGGAACGGACCGTCTCCAACACGAGAAGTATATGCTTTACATACACCAACCACATGGTGAATTTTCGTTGGTCCGACTCCGGCACCGATTGTAACGCCACCCGCTACTGGGTTAGATGATGTTACAAAAGGATAAGTACCTTGGTCGATATCAAGCATAACGCCTTGTGCACCTTCAAACAGTACGCGGCGGCCATCATCCAATGCATCGTTCAATACTTTAGATGTATCTGTTACGTACTTCGCAATTTCTTGCCCGTAGCCGTAATACTCTTCAAGAATTTCTTCTTTTGTAAAACCTTCTGTCTCATAGAACTTATCGAACAAACGATTTTTCTCTTCTAGATTACGTTCAAGTTTTTCTTCAAATACTACTTTATCAAGTAAGTCGGCCATACGAATACCTACACGTGCTGCTTTATCCATGTAAGCCGGTCCGATTCCTTTACCTGTAGTTCCAATCTTGTTTTCACCACGACGAGCTTCTTCCACTTCGTCTTGCTTCAAGTGGTAAGGTAAAATGACGTGTGCGCGGTTAGAAATACGTAAGTTTTCTGTCGTTACCCCACGTTCATGTAATCCTTTTAACTCTTTCACTAATGCTTTAGGATCGACAACCATACCGTTACCGATTACTGAGATTTTGTCTTTATAAAAAATACCTGATGGAATCAAGTGAAGCTTATACGTTTCTCCACCGAAAATAATGGTGTGTCCAGCATTATTCCCACCTTGATAACGTGCAATTACTTCTGAATTCTCGGATAGGAAGTCGGTAATTTTCCCTTTACCTTCGTCTCCCCATTGTGTTCCTACTACTACAACTGATGTCATAATCAGCACCTCCGTCAGACGCTGTCACGCGTCCTGAATCAAACAGTGTTATTGTATCAACTGAAACGGCTGAAGTCAACCAAAAACAAGAAAAAACACGAACGGAAAAATGTTTTCAGACATTTATCGTTCGTGTTTTTGCATCAATCACAATTTAGAGATATTTGCTGCTAGGCTTTTCTTGATGTCTAGCTCCGCAGGCCAGACCGCACCTCAGTTTCACAAATTCATTCGAAAACAGGTTTTCGATTCAGTGTGCTCCTGCGGTTACTCGTCGCAAAGGATGCTTTGTTCCAACGTCGGAGTCGATCTATCTCGGACTGCTAGGCTTTTCTAGTAATCCGGGGTAGGTTGTTGGTGCTGGCTCCAGTCTATGTTAACGAATTTGTTGAACTCTTTAACAAAAGCCAGGGTTACCGTCCCTGTCGGACCATTACGTTGTTTTGCGATGATGATTTCAATCATGTTTTGATTCTCGGTTTCTTTATCGTAGTAATCCTCACGATATAGGAACGAAACAATATCGGCATCTTGCTCAATACTTCCGGATTCACGTAAATCGGACATCATTGGACGCTTGTCCTGACGTTGTTCTACACCACGGGAAAGCTGTGACAAGGCGATAACTGGAACTTGGAGCTCACGAGCAAGGGATTTTAATGAACGGGAAATTTCCGATACTTCTTGCTGACGGTTTTCTTTACCATTCCCGCTTCCTACGATCAGTTGCAAGTAATCAATCAAAATCATGCCAAGTCCATACTCTTGTTTCAAACGACGGCACTTCGAGCGGATTTCATTAATCCGAATACCTGGTGTATCGTCAATAAAAATACCTGCGTTGGATAAACTCCCCATCGCCATTGTTAGTTTGYGCCAATCTTCAGCAGTTAATGCACCTGTACGTAAAACTTGTGCATCAATATTTCCTTCTGCACACAGCATACGCATGACAAGCTGCTCAGCACCCATCTCCAAACTGAAGATGGCTACGTTCTCTTCTGTCTTCGTTGCAACGTTTTGTGCTACGTTTAACGCAAACGCTGTTTTACCAACAGACGGACGTGCGGCTACAATAATTAAATCGTTCCGTTGGAAACCGGCTGTTATACGGTCTAAATCACGGAATCCTGTGGGAACCCCTGTTATATCGCCCTTACGTGAATGGAGAAGTTCAATGTTGTCATACGTTTGAACAAGTACATCTTTAATGTGCCTGAAATCACCCGCATTTTTTCGATTGGAAACTTCCATCATTTTCTTTTCGGCTTCAGATAACAAGGCTTCGACCTCGTCTTCACGCGTAAAGCCATCTTCAACGATATTGGTCGCTACGCGAATTAATCGTCGCAGTAACGCCTTTTCTTCAACAATCCGTGCATAATGTGCGATGTTTGCGGCAGTTGGTACTGAATTTGCAATTTCCGATAAATACGAAAGTCCACCGACATCTTCAAGTTCTTTTTTCGATGCCAACTCTTCCGTCACTGTTACAACGTCAATTGGTTTTCCTTGATCACTGAGGCGATTCATCGTTTGGAAAATCTTCTGATGTGCCACGCGATAAAAGTCTTCGTATTGTAGAATTTCTGCTGCCGTAATGAGCGCTTGAGGCTCTAAAAAGATGGCCCCTATCACGGACTGCTCGGCTTCTTGGTTGTGAGGGGGTATCCGGTCCATCATGGGCTCGCTCATTAACGTCACTCCTTACGCTTCTTCTGTTACGTGTACTTTCAATGTTGCTGTTACTTCTTGATGTAATTTAACTGGAATGTTTGTATATCCAAGTCCACGAATGGCATCGTCCAATTCCATTTTACGTTTGTCGATTTTAATACCTGTTGTTTTCTGAAGTTGTTCCGCGACTTGTTTCGTTGTTATCGAACCAAACAAACGGCCACCTTCACCTGATTTTGCTTTTAGTTCTACCGTAATTTGCTCTAACTTCTCTTTTAACTTTTTCGCTTCTTCATGCACTTGTTCTGCATGTTTATCTTCTTTACGTTTTTGACCATCTAATGCGCTGATTGTCGCTTGATTAGCTTCAGTCGCCAAATTGTTTTTCAATAAAAAGTTATGCGCATAGCCATCTGCTACATTTTTGATTTCGCCTTTTTTCCCTTTGCCTTTAACATCTTTCAAGAAAATTACTTTCATGTTATTTGGCCTCCTTCGACAATTTCAATGATTGCTAATTTTAGTTGTTCAATGGCACTTTCAATCTCTTTATCATGAATCTGACAAGCAGCATTGGTTAAATGACCACCGCCACCGAGCTTCTCCATAATTAATTGGACATTGATTTCACCCATAGAACGGGCGCTGATGCCAACGTCTCCATTATTTTTTCTTGCGACCACAAATGATGCTGAAACATCCTTCATTGTCAGTAAAATATCTGCGGTTTGTGCTATAAGCACCTGGCTATAGGAATTTGTTTCTTCCCCATGTGCTATCGCAATGCCTTCTCGGAAAAACTCAACTGTCTGAACAATTTTAGAACGTTCAATATATGTTGCAATATCTTCTTTTAGTAAGCGCTGAACTAGCACCGTGTCCGCTCCGTTTGTACGTAAATACGAGGCCGCTTCAAACGTTCGTGCACCCGTTCGAAGGGTAAAGCTCTTCGTATCGACAATTATACCGGCAAGCATTGCAGTTGCTTCTAGCATCGTTATTTTATCATGTTTCGGTTGATATTCGAGCAATTCCGTTACAAGCTCTGCTGTTGATGATGCATATGGCTCCATGTAAACAAGCATTGTATTCGAAATAAATTCTTCTCCACGGCGATGATGATCAATCACTACTACTTTTTCAGCTCGATTCAACAGTTTTTCATCAATGACCATACTTGGTTTATGCGTGTCCACGACCACAAGCAATGTACGATCGGTTAATTTAGATAAAGCTTCTTCAGGTGAAATAAAGCGTTCAAATAATTGTGGCTTGTTTTTCACTTCTTCCATCAACCTGGTCACACTTTGGTCGAGTTCATCAAAATTGATGACGACATAGCCATTGATCTGATTCATCTCTGCCATTTTCCGTACGCCGACAGCTGCACCGATTGCATCCATATCGGGCAATTGATGCCCCATGACAAACACTTGGTCACTATCCTGAATTAAATCACGCAGCGCATGTGAAATGACGCGTGCCCTAACTCTCGTTCTTTTTTCAACCGGGTTGGTTTTTCCGCCGTAAAATTTCACTTTTCCACTTGGTTGTTTAATGGCTACTTGATCTCCGCCACGTCCCAATACCAAATCCAGACCCGACTGCGCAAGTTGGCCAAGTTCTACCAATGAGGATGACCCGGCACCCACACCGATACTCAGTGTTAATGCCAAATTCAATTTGGAGGTTGCTTCTCTAATATCATCCAAAATAGAAAACTTCGTTTTTTCAAGTTCCAGTAATATGGATTCATTCAATACAGCTAGGAATCGGTCAGATGAAATTCTTTTGACATAAATGCCGTGTCCCGCTCCCCAATTATTGACGAGCGACGTTACCAAACTATTTAACTGACCGCGCGTCTGGTCATCCATTCCTTGTGCCAGCTCATCGTAATTATCAATGAACAGCACACCAATTACGCTGCGATCTGAATAGTAAAGCGTCTCAATTTCTGTTTGCTCGGTGATATCAAAGAAATAAAGAAGTTTTTCTTCTTGTTTGTAAAATACTTTAAATTTCTTACCGGACAAGCTGACGGTCTGCTCTTTATTATCTTCTTGCTTTACAAGTGAATGGAATTCATCTGACAACGTAAATAAATCTTCACCAATGAGTGAATCAAATTCAAGCTCTCTCGACATGTACGGGTTCGCCCATTCAATGGTCCAATTTTCATTGACCAATATTATTCCTATGGGCATTTCAAGTAATGCTTCTTCGCCAACCCGTTTCATGCGATATGAAAGTGTTTCAATATGTTTTTCGGTCTCTTCGTATAAACGTTTCTCCATTTGCCAGCCAATAACCAAGACAATGAGGAAAAGAGCAGCAACAATGCTTCCTATCCACATTTGCCAGTATAGGAGCAAAAAAGCGCTTATTAGGCCGAGCACTGATAGAAAAAATAAAGGGACACGAATGGGTCTTTTTCTAAAGAATGCTGACATTTGTTCAGCTCCTTACTTTTTGTTCTTGTCTTTGACAAATGAACGAATGTTGAAACCTAAATCGAATATGCCTAATAACACCGTTAACGATTGTAAAGGGAACGCTAAAAATGTTGCAACAATTGCAACCCATTTCGGCCATCCTTTTTCATGGATGTAAAAATGGATGAAAGATATTCCCTGTAAAGTAAGCATTACACGGAGCATCATAGTTACGTTGGCTAATACCATAAAAGCAAATGTTCCCTGAGTTAATTCAACAAATAAAGTTACGACCATGACAATCATGTAGTACCATAATATGGATTTCGGTAACCGCATGTGTCTAATTGCCGGAAACTTTGGTACGTCCAAGCCTAATTTTCGCAAAACTGGCAACTGGATATTGATGAATACAAATACAAAGCAGAAAATTCCAAGTATCAGGAGAGTTGGCATGACAGTTTCGAACATGAATAAAACATCCGAAATGGTCTGATCGTAATTTTTAGGTAAAGTATTATATTGTTCCAGGAACGTACCCAATTGATCATATTGATCTTTCGTGTATACTAACATTTCTTTCACAGGATTGAATTTGAAGAGCAGTACAAGGATTACATATTCAATGACGATGCTTACTATCAAGACAATCGCCGAAGCCATTAACATGAACAGCTTACTTTTCTTCAAACGAATCGTATCTCCGATAATAAAACCGAGCAAGACATGAATCAGAGCAAAAGGTATGGCCATTAACCCTCCAACGAAATAGGAAATACCCATACTTAGTACAACAACATAAATAGAAGCAGCCCGACTAAATTTCGCACTATACCAAGCTATTGGCAGAGCGAGAAAAAGTATTGTAATCAAATTCAGCACAGGCACATAAAAAGAAACAGCCAACAAAATAGAAAACAGCGCAATTATCATTGCACCTAATGTCAGCTGTTTCGCTTGTTCATTCGGCATTCAAGATCCTTCCTAACTTAAAAAACATGTATTCACTATCAGATGTCCCAATCACATAGTCATTATCAAAGCTGTTTTACTACTTATCTAATTTTTCAAGAGAATGGACAACTATATCTTCCTATTGTATCATGTCGGTCCAGTTGCAACAAAAGTTCCAAATGAAATGATTTTGGCACATAAGAAAAGCTCAAAGCGCCATGTCGTTGTGCTCCTGCGGTTACTCGTCGCAAAAAGCTTCTTTTCGCAACGCCTTTATGTCGCCCCACCTGTGCCCAAGCTTAGGTGCGAGATAGCGACTGGAGCTAGACATAACATATCTCGAAAGAATAAGAAATATTGTCTAAAATTCATACTTTCTTATAATATAAAAAAAGACCGGTTTCCCGGTCTTTTAAGCGTTCAAAAGCATTTCTTATCTCTCTTCAGTAGAGAATGGAAGTAATGCCATGATACGTGATAATTTGATTGCTGAAGTCAGTTTGCGTTGGTATTTCGCGCTTGTTCCAGTAACTCGACGTGGAAGAATTTTTCCGCGTTCTGATACGAACTTTTTAAGCAAATCAACATCTTTATAGTCGATATGCGTAATATTGTTAGACGTGAAATAGCAAACCTTTTTGCGTCTTTTGCCTCCGCGACGTGGTGCCATATCGTTTCGCCTCCTTAGTGTTTGGTTTTATTTTGGGTGTGCGTTAAAGTCAATTCGCTATCTGGTAATGTCTAGCTCCGAAGGCCAGACCGCACCTCCGTTTCACCATCTCATTCGAAAACGGGTTTTCGATTCGTTGGTTCCAACGTCGGAGTCGGTCTATCATGGCCTTCTACGCTTTTCTAATTAGAATGGTAAATCGTCGTCTGATACTTCGATTGGGCCGCTTCCAGAAGAGAAAGGATCTTCATCTACACGTGTATAGTTTTGCTGATTTGGTGATTGATTCTGTTGATAAGATGGATATTGATTGTTTTGGTTTGAACCGCCACCATAAGGTTGTCCTTGTTGTGGACGATCTCCGCCAGAACTATTACGTGGTTCAAGGAATTGAACACTATCAGCTACAACTTCAGTCGTGTAAACACGCTTTCCATCTTGGCCTTCATAGCTCCCAGTTTGAATACGCCCTTCTACACCTGCCAAACTACCTTTTTTAAGGAAGTTTGCTGTGTTTTCAGCTGGCTTTCTCCAAACAGTACAGTTAATAAAATCCGCTTCCTTTTCACCTGACTGGTTAGAGAATGAACGATTTACAGCTAGTGTAAAACGCGCAACTGCTACACCACTTGGTGTATAACGAAGCTCCGGATCTTTTGTCAGTCTTCCGACTAATACGACTCGGTTAATCATCAGAATACAACCTCCCTCGTCTGCAAGTTGTTTCGAGTATACTCGATGCTAAATTCTTATTTATCTTCTACGTTGACAGCTACAAAACGAATAATATCTTCGTTAATGTTAGCAAGACGGATGTATTCATCGATTGCTCTTGAATCAGCGTTTGCTTTCACGATTTGGTAGAAACCTTCGCGGAAGTCATTGATTTCGTAAGCTAAGCGGCGTTTGCCCCACTCTTTAGACTCGATGATTTCAGCACCATTCGTAGTCAAGATTTCGTCGAAACGAGCTGTAAGAGCTTTTTTCGCGTCATCTTCGATTGTTGGTCGAATGATGTACATTAATTCGTACTTTTTCATCTTTTTGCACCTCCTTATGGACTTAGGCCTGACTGTTGACAGTAGGCAAGGAGCAAGTAACATTCATTACTCACATCAATTGATTGTAACACACACAATGACCACGTGCAACTACTGATTTGGTAGACAACTTAGGCTTTTCAGCTATACTACCTATTATGAGGTGAGAATAATGAATGATTTCGATACACCAACTAAAATCATTGATTTGGACATTCAAAAAATCGGCAAAACAAGCTTAGTATTAACGGTCGTCTTAAGCGTGGTACTTTTGCTATTAACTAGTATTGTGCATCAAGATTTTGCATTTGAACCATCCTGGCTCGGATTGCTCCTATTCATCATTGGCTATATCCTATTAATCGTTTTGCATGAAGCAGCACATCTAGTCGGCTTTGTCATATTCGCTAAAGTTCCATGGCGTTCGCTTGACTATGGCTTTAATTTGAAACTGGGTGTTGCCTACGCGACAACTACTGAACCTGTTCAAAATAAAGCGATGAAAAGAGTGTTAATCCTGCCATTTTGGACAACAGGCGTATTACCGGCCGTCATTGCTATTTTCCTTAATAGTCCGCTTCTCGCATTACTAGGTGCCTGGCTGATTGCTGGTGCCGCTGGTGATTTTGCCATGATTAAAAAATTACGGACTGTACGCGATGATGCTTGGATCAAGGATGACCCAGAACGACCAAAATTATATGTGTTTGAACAACAATAAAGCTGCTTCCATTTGAAATGGAGCAGCTTTACTTTATTTCTTGAGATTTACGATAAGTAATCCAGTCTCCGGATGAAATTACAACTTTCTTCATCGTTTCATCACATACAGTGTACACAATGGATTCTAAGATGCTATCTTTTGTTTTTATATTCACCATTTGTTTCGTATAAAGATCCATTTCAGGGTCCCCTGTATAACCTTCAAGCTCATCTAAATCCACCCACATATGATCGGGTACTTCGTAAACATCCCCTATTACTATTGATTCCTGAGTTAGCTCGATTGCAGGATAACCATCTCCTGTATCATACATAATCGCCGGAAGCGTAACCTTCTCATATAAAAGTTGTGCACCTTCGAGAACATGATGATTCTTTTCTCCATAAAGCAACGTCCCATATGCAAATAACTTCATACGACATTCCCCTTTTGTCTCTATAATTCAAAAAAGGGTCAGCCGACAAGTCGACTAACCCGAAAATATTTTATACGTTGAAACGGAATAACATAACGTCGCCGTCTTGTACGATGTATTCTTTACCTTCCAAACGCACTTTCCCTGCTTCTTTTGCAGAAGCCATTGAACCGTTTGTAACCAAGTCATCATAAGAAACAGTCTCGGCACGGATGAAACCACGTTCGAAGTCTGTATGGATGACGCCTGCACATTGAGGTGCTTTCATGCCTTTACGGAATGTCCAAGCACGAACTTCCTGCACGCCTGCTGTAAAGTATGTTGCAAGTCCCAATAATTGATATGCGGCTTTTACAAGCTGATCCAGACCTGATTCTTTAATCCCCAACTCGTCAAGGAACATCGCTTTCTCTTCCTCGTCAAGCTCAGCCATTTCTTCTTCAATCTTCGCACACACAACAATAACTTGTGCATTATCTACTTTAGCGAATTCACGAACTTTTTGAACATATTCATTTTCATCTGCATTCGCAATTTCGTCTTCTGCCACATTTGCTACATACAGCATAGGTTTGATTGTTAATAAATGAAGACCTTTAACAACGCGTAATTCTTCTTCTGTAAATTCAACAGAACGAGCTGGTTTCTCTTCTTCAAAAGCATCACGAAGTTTGACCAATACTGGCTCTTCAACCATAGCATCTTTGTCTTTTTGTTTCGCCATTTTGCCTACACGTTGCAAACGTTTTTCAACGCTTTCCAAGTCAGCCAAAATTAACTCAAGATTGATTACTTCGATATCTGAAATCGGATCTACTTTCCCTGCTACGTGTGTAACGTTCTCATCAGCAAAACAACGTACCACTTGGCAAATTGCATCTACTTCACGAATGTGAGCCAAGAATTTATTTCCTAGTCCTTCACCTTTACTGGCACCTTTTACAATCCCGGCAATATCAGTGAACTCAAAAGCTGTAGGAACAGTTTTCTTTGGAACAACAAGTTCTGTTAATTTATTTAGACGCTCATCCGGCACTTCTACAATTCCAACGTTTGGATCAATTGTACAGAATGGATAGTTTGCAGCTTCTGCGCCTGCTTTAGTTATTGCATTAAATAGAGTAGATTTACCGACATTCGGCAAGCCCACGATTCCCGCTGTTAACGCCATATTAGTTCCCAACCTTTCATAACTTACGAGTTCTATATTCATGTGTGTATAGTCATTTTCAACGCTTGATTGAAGCTTTTACTTTTCATTTAACTAATCTATTATAAATTTTTGTCAACCAAAAGTCTATTCCTCTGTGGAAGGCTCAGCTGCTTTAATCACTTTTTTCATCTTTTTCTCGAATTCTCTTCTTGGAATCATCACACTATGCTGGCAACCTTCACATTTTATCCGCACATCTGCGCCTGTGCGAATGATTTTCCATTCGTTCGTTCCACAAGGGTGCTGCTTTTTCATTTCAACAATATCACCCAGCTCAAAGGATTTCGTGTTCATCAGACTTTCCCCTTATCTTCAGACTTCACAGGATCTCCAGTACCCGAATCAACCGATCCCGTTTTCTTTTGGTACATCACCATTTTTGGATATGGAATTTCGATTCCATGTTCGTCCATGAATATTTTCAGGTCACGACGGATTATTCGCGCTACTGCGAAATGTTGCATCGGCTTTGTTTCCGCAGTAATACGCATGACCACTTCAGAAGCAGCTAGATTTTGAACACCCAGTAACTCAGGTTCTTTAACCAATTGCTCGTATTTTTCAGGAAGACTCGATAAAAACTCTCCAATAAGCTCTTCCGCTTTTGGAATATCCGTTTCAAGTGCAACACTCACGTCGACAATCGCAATTGAATTGTTTAATGAGTAATTGATAACTTCCACAATCGTTCCGTTAGGGAAAATGTGAATCTCCCCGTTTAATCCTTTTAATTTAGTTGTTCGCAAACCAATCTCTTGTACAGACCCTTCTGATGCACCGATTCGCACATAGTCTCCGACAGAAAATTGATCCTCAAAAATAATAAAGAATCCCGTGATGACATCACGAACTAAGTTTTGTGCGCCAAAACCAACCGCCAAACCGAGTACCCCTGCCCCAGCCAGCAAGCCTCTCACATCAATCTTCAATGCAGAAAGGACTGCCAGAAGCGCAGCAAAGTATACAACATACGCAACTACATTTTCGAGTAATTTGAGTAATGTATTCTGTCTGCGTTCCGAGTAGCGCAAGGGTGATTTCATACGGACTTCAAATACTTTACGAATGACCACTTTAAATATTTTCACAAAAATTCCTGCTAAGAACATAATGAATATTACTTTTAGCGTAATAACGCCAGCAGTAATCCATATTTTCTCATCTAATAGAAAATCTTTGACACTTTCAAACGTCTTGTTAATGTGAATGTCCACTTGATAACTACCACCTTTTTGAATAAAGCCCATTTCTAATACGTATACTACGAAAAAAGAGAGTGAGCTAACCTATGTTTGCATTTTCGTCTCAATTACATTCGGAAGATTTTTCCTATCAAGATTCAGGTGTTGCCTGGCGCTTAAGCTCGCTTTTTCTTCAACTTATACCATTTGATAAACCGAATCTCACTTTTTGTTGCATAGGCACCGACCGGTCTACTGGAGACTCTCTAGGACCATTAATCGGAACTTGGCTTCGCGACCATCCTACATTTCCGTATGAAGTAATTGGTACTTTGCAGCAACCTTTGCACGCTTTGAATTTACAACAAACAGTCGAGTCACTTCAAGCGAGAACATTAACTCCTTATGTAGTTGCCATAGATGCTTGCTTAGGGAAAGTTGAAAAAATTGGACATATTGTTATCGAAAAAGGTCCTCTTTTCCCCGGCAAAGCAGTAAAAAAGGAATTGCCGCCTATTGGAGACCTTTCCATTAAAGGCATTGTAAATGTTGGTGGTTATCAGGAATATACCGTCTTGCAAAACACTAGACTTCAATTACCTTATGATATGGGCAAAGTTTTGTCCCGTGCTCTTCTACTCGCTTGGCAAAGGCACCAAATGAAAATAGTACGCAATAGCCACGACGATAGCTACCACGAGAATGCCTGGCAGTAAATTGGCTACTCTTATCTTGGTCAAACCAATCATATTTAAACCAATTGCCACGATCATGATTCCGCCGGTTGCAGTCATTTCCTGAATATATAAAGCGAGTGCTTCTTGTGGAATAACACGGCTGATTTGAGTGGCAAAAAGTGCGATCGTGCCTTGATATAAAATAACCGGAACAGCTGACAAAAGAACACCAATTCCCAGAGTGGTAGCCAATATGATCGAAGTAAACCCATCTATCAACCCTTTTACAATTAATAAATCATGATCATTTCGCAGTCCACTATCTAAGGATCCAATGATTGCCATCGATCCAATAACGAAAATCAATGTAGCTGATACAAAACCCTGTGCAATACTTATATTTTCGCCTTTTTTGTTTTTGCCAACTTTCGATTCCAACCAATGGCCAAATCGATTGAGTTGATGATCTAAATCAATCCACTCTCCAATGACTGCACCAACAACCAAACTAATAATAACGATTAAGAACTGACCGCTTTCAAAACCCATTTGAAGTCCTATAACAGTAACAGCAAGCCCAATGGCATACATCACTGTTTGCTTCATATTTTCCGGGATGTTTTTCAACAATCTTCCAATGATTGTTCCCACAATGATGAGAAGCGCGTTAATCAATGTCCCTAATAACACCATACGGAACTCCTCATTTCAGCTAAAAATAGAACCTATCCCCTCAAAGTTAAATCCTTTAAGGGAATAGGCAGTTTAGTCTTCTAATAATTCTAAAATACGTTCAAGATCATCTTCAGAGAAAAACTCAATTTCGATTTTCCCTTTGTTTTTCGATTTCTTGATTGAAACGGTTGTGCCGAAATATTCACGCAGTTGTGATTCTTTTTCTTTAATAAAGATATCTTTGTTTGGAACTTTTGATGTTTCACGTGAAACATCTTCATTCATTCTTTGAACGAGTGATTCAAGTTGACGAACATTCAAGTTTTCTTTCATCACTTTTTCAGCAATTGAAGGTATCAGCTTTTTACGCTTTAATCCAAGCAATGCTCGCCCATGTCCCATTGATAGTTTATTAGATGAAATTAGCTCTCGCACAACATCAGGTAATGAAAGCAGACGGATATGATTGGCAATATGAGGACGACTTTTCCCTAAACGAAAAGCTAATTGCTCTTGTGTGAGGCTCAGGTTTTCCATAAGGTTTTGGTATGCATCTGCTTCTTCAATCGGTGTTAAATCTTCTCGTTGTAAATTTTCAAGAATCGCAATTTCCATCATTTGTTGATCTGTGAATTCACGAATTACAGCAGGAATCTCTTTCAAACCGGCAGCTTTTGATGCTCGGAAACGACGTTCCCCTACAACAATTTCAAATGACTTACCTCTTCTTCTTAAAATAATCGGTTGTAAAACACCGTGTTCTTTAATGGATTCAGTTAACTCAGCTAATGCTGTTTCATCAAAAATTTTGCGTGGTTGATATGGGTTTACTTTAATATCTCTTACAGATACTTTTTCAACACTTTCCATTTGATTGATTGATTCTCCTGGAAATAGTGCATTAATTCCTTTACCTAAGCCTTTAGACATTACGAATCACTTCCTTCGCCAAATCTAGATATACTTCTGCACCACGAGATTTTGGATCGTAAATAATAATAGGTTCTCCATGACTTGGCGCCTCGCTTAAACGAATATTACGAGGAATAATCGTTTTATACACTTTATCTTGGAAGTATTTTTTTACTTCTTCAATTACTTGGATTCCGAGGTTCGTACGCGCATCAAACATTGTCAATAAAACTCCGTCAATAACAAGTTGATTATTTAAGTGTTTTTGTACTAATCGAATGGTACTCAATAACTGGCTGAGACCTTCCAATGCGTAATACTCACACTGCACTGGAATTAAAATAGCATCTGAAGCCGTCAATGCATTGATCGTCAGCAAACCTAGTGATGGCGGACAATCTATGATGATATAATCATATTCTTCTTTCACTTCTTGAAGGGCCCTTTTTAAACGCACCTCACGAGAAATGGTAGAAACTAGTTCAATTTCAGCACCCGCCAATGAAATTGTTGCAGGAACTACATGTAAATTTTCAACTTTAGTTTCCAAAATCACTTTCTTTACGTCTATATCATCTATTAGAACATCATAAATACATTGTTGTACGTCACCTTTATTAACGCCAACTCCACTTGTAGCATTTCCTTGGGGATCCGTATCCATTAATAATACTTTTTTCCCTAAGTACGCAAGGCATGCGCTCAAACTTACAGATGTTGTCGTTTTACCCACGCCGCCTTTTTGATTGGCGATCGCAATGATTCTTCCCACGCTTGCACCTGCTTTCCTCTAGTTGTCGCTTCTCAGCATTTCTTCCCAGATAGTTCTAGCTTATCAGAACTTTCCGCTTTTCCTTTCATTCTAACAAAATTTTGATTAAAAAAGGATTATATTCTGATTACAAACAAAAAAACTCTTGCCATTTTCAGAGCAAGAGTTCACGATTTCGTAATATCAAGATTTCTTTTTCGGGATTTTCACAGTAATTTGGTAGAAATCCTCAAGTTCTTCTTCTTCCGTTTCCATCTTAATTCCCGTTTTTGCAACCATCGCAAATGACTGTCTGAGTGTATTCAGTGCAATCCTTACATCACGACTAACCGTCTTTCTTTTCGGCTTTTCTTTTTTACCTTCAACGACTGGTGGGTTTAACAGGTCCTCCACTTTCTTTTCCAGCTGCTTCACATTATATTGTTGCTCCACTACTTCCTGGAAAAGTGCGATTTGCTGTTCTTCTTCTTTAATGGGCATGAGTGCTCGTGCATGACGCTCTGAGATTTCACGCTTCAAAATTCCATCCTGAATCACTTGTGGTAGTTTCAGCAGTCTTAATTTGTTGGCAACAGTTGATTGACCTTTGCCTAAACGTTGAGCCAAAGCTTCTTGCGTAAGTTCATGAAGTTCCAACAACTTTTGATAAGCCAATGCTTCTTCAATAGCTGTTAATTCTTCGCGTTGTAAATTTTCAATTAAAGCAATTGATGCTGTTTCTTTATCACTTAAATTACGCACGATAGCAGGAACTTCTTCCCACTCAAGCTTCGTCATCGCACGGAAACGACGTTCCCCCGCAATAATCTCATATCGTCCATCTTCCATTTGACGAACTACGATTGGTTGAATAACCCCGTGTGTATGAATGGTACGAGCCAATTCTTCAATTTTGGACTCATCAAAAACAGTCCGCGGTTGAAAACGATTCGGAACAATCGATTGCAAAGGGATTTTCATTACTTCTTCATATTGTTCAACTGTTTGCTTTGTAGCCGCTATCTCTTTTTCGCCACTCCCAAAAAAACGTGAAAAAGGACTTTTCATCCCCTGGCACCACCTTTAAGAAACTACCTACTTGTATTAATTCGAGACAAATCTCTTCAATCCTTTATTAATGTTTCACGTGAAACACAATATTACAATGGAGTTTTATTTGGAACTCCAGGTTTTCTTGGATATTTTTTAGGAGTGCTCTTTACTTTATTAAAAACAAACAATGATCTTTCACTATTTTCTACAGGCAGTGTGAAAGAATATTCTTGAATTTTTTCAGCACCCAAAATTGTTAAAGCTTTTTTTGCATCATTTAGTTCGTCTTGAGCCGCTGCAGCTTTCATCGCCACAAACTGACCTCCGACTTTAACTAATGGTATGCAAAGTTCCGACAATACAGATAATCTCGCTACCGCTCTCGCTGTGACAATATCATACTGTTCCCTGTAAGTTGGATTTTGTCCAAATTCTTCTGCTCGGGCATGTACAAATTGAACATTGGAAAGTCCCAATTGCTCACTTAAATGTGTGAGAAATTGAATCCGCTTGTTCAATGAATCAACAATAGTTACATGCAATTGAGGGAAACAAATTTTCAAAGGTATACTTGGGAATCCCGCTCCTGCACCTACATCACAAATTGATTGGCCTTTGGAAAAATCCACATAAAAAGCCATGCTGATTGAATCATAAAAATGCTTTAAGTAAACGGATGGTTGATCAGTGATTGCAGTTAAGTTCATTTTTTCGTTCCACTCAACAAGCAGTTCGAAATATTTATGAAATTGTTGAAGTTGTTCAGGGGTTAAAATAATCCCTTTTTCTCTTAGTGCTTCAACAAATTGTTGTTGGTTCATATTGGACCCCTTCCGTATATGAAGAGTGGCTAAATGCTGAATTTAGCGAATAGCCACTTTTATACTTATCCGGATATTTTCGCTATTCTACCTTGTTCAATATACACCAGAAGGATAGAAATGTCAGCAGGATTTACACCTGATATTCTAGATGCTTGTGCAATTGATAAAGGTCTAACTTCTTTCATCTTCTGCTTCGCTTCAGTAGCGATACCAGAAATGGCATCGTAGTCAATTAAATCCGGAATTTTTTTATCTTCCATTTTCTTTAATTTCTCTACTTGTTGAAGTGCTTTTTCGATATAACCTTCGTACTTAATTTGAATTTCGATTTGATCCTTCATTTCATCTGTTAAGTCGATTGGTGAAGGAGAAAGCTGTGCAATATCATCATACGTCATTTCAGGGCGTTTTAGTAAGTCCTGACCTTTTATTCCGTCTTTAAGTTCAGTGCCGCCTTTAGAACGGATAATTTCTTGCGTTACTTCATTCGGCTTAATAATCGTTTTTCTTAATCGGACGATTTCTTCATCGATCAATTTCTTCTTCGCTTCAAAACGCTCGTAACGTTCCTCCGAAATCAATCCTGCTTCGAATCCGATTTTGGTTAATCTCAAGTCTGCATTGTCATGACGTAACAATAATCGATATTCTGCTCTCGACGTAAGTAAACGGTAAGGTTCATTCGTTCCTTTTGTCACTAAATCATCAATTAACACACCGATATACGCATCCGAACGGCTTAAAATGATTTCTTCTTTATTTAAAGAACGAGCCGCAGCATTCATACCAGCCATCAACCCTTGACCAGCTGCTTCTTCATAACCAGATGTTCCGTTAATTTGACCAGCAGTATATAAATTACGGATTTTTTTCGTTTCCAACGTTGGCCATAATTGGGTAGGTACCATTGCATCGTACTCAATCGCATATCCTGCTCGCATCATTTCAGCTTTTTCCAACCCTGGAATGCTTTCTAGCAACTTACGTTGTACATGTTCAGGTAAGCTTGTAGAAAGCCCTTGTACATATACTTCACGCGTATTGCGCCCTTCAGGCTCCAAGAAGATTTGGTGACGTGGTTTGTCATTGAAACGTACCACTTTGTCTTCAATGGAAGGACAATAACGTGGACCTGTACCTTTAATCATGCCTGAATACATTGGTGATAAATGCAAGTTTTCATCAATTATCTGATGAGTGCGTTCATTCGTATACGTCAACCAACAAGGCATTTGATCCATGATATATTCAGTCGTTTCATAACTGAATGCTCGTGGTAAGTCATCGCCTGGCTGAATCTCGGTTTTGCTGTAATCAATCGTTTTACTGTTTACGCGTGGCGGTGTTCCTGTTTTAAAACGTACCAAATCAAAACCTAAATCTCGAAGATTATCTGCCAATTTCAATGAAGGTTGTTGATTATTTGGTCCACTTGAATATTTCAAATCACCAATGATAATTTCACCACGTAAAAATGTTCCAGTTGTTACAATCACCGTTTTTGCACGGTAGACTGCCCCGACTTGTGTAATAACACCTTTTATTTCGTCGTCTTCAATAATTAATTCCTCAACCATTGCCTGATGGATGGACAAGTTCTCTTGTTCTTCCATTAAGCGTTTCATCTCAGCTTGATATAACACTTTATCGGCTTGTGCACGTAAAGCACGTACAGCTGGGCCTTTACCTGTATTCAACATTCTCATTTGAATGTGCGTTTTGTCGATGACTTTCCCCATTGCGCCTCCAAGGGCGTCAATTTCCCGGACAACTATTCCTTTAGCCGGGCCTCCGATAGATGGATTACATGGCATAAATGCAATCATATCTAAATTAATTGTTAAAACGAGTGTTTTTGCACCCATTCCCGCTGCCGCTAATGCTGCTTCAGAACCGGCATGGCCAGCTCCAATAACAATTACATCGAACGAGCCCGCTTCAAATTTCTGCATGTTCGTTCATTCCTTTCGTTTATCCTATTTTTTATATTTAAGCTTTCCGCTCTTTTATGTCTAGCTTCATGCGCCAGCTCGCACCTAAGCTTCAGAACCTCAGGCGAAAGCAGGCTTTCGCACATCGGTTGACTCCTGCGGTTACTCGTCGCAAAGGAAACCTTGCTTCCAGCGCCGGTGTCGAGCTAAAGTGGCGCATTCAACTTGGGTCCACAGGATGTGGGTCATGAAGGTGTTGCCGCAAGGACGCGGCGAACTTAGCCTTCGTTCCACTTATTTCCCTAAACAGAATTGGGAGAACAGTTGGTCAATCAAACTTTCTTCTACTGTATCTCCAGTAATTTCACCTAAAATTTCCCACGTTCTGGTGACATCGATTTGGATCATATCGATTGGCACGGCAGCATGGGCTGCGTCTATTGCATCTTCAATCGTTTGTTTTGCCTGGTGCAATAAAGCAATGTGACGAGCATTTGAGACATACGTCAAATCACCACTTTCCAGAGATCCTTCAAAGAATAATGAAGCAATTGCTTCCTCTAGCTGATCCACTCCTTCTTCTTGTAATAAAGAAGTGGTCACGATTTTTCGGTTCCCTGCAAGTTCTTCTACACGTTGACTATCGATTTTCTTCTCTAAATCGGTTTTATTGATTACCACAATAAAGTCCATGCCTTCGATTGCTTCAAATAAACGCTCATCCTCAGGTGTTAGCTCGTCCGAATGGTTCAGTACCAAAAGAATCAAATCAGCTTGTTTAAGAACTTGTCTGGAGCGTTCTACACCGATTCGTTCAACAATGTCTTCTGTTTCCCGAATCCCGGCAGTATCAATGAGCTTTAACGGTACGCCACGGACATTTACATACTCTTCAATAATGTCACGTGTTGTCCCCGCTACATCGGTAACAATCGCTTTATTTTCTTGCACTAAACTATTTAATAAAGAGGACTTCCCTACATTCGGTCGACCGATAATGACAGTAGATAAGCCTTCTCTTAATATTTTCCCTTGAGATGAAGTACGCAATAACCCTTCAATTTCTTGTTTCACCCAAGATGACTTTTCAATAATCATGGGCAATGTCATTTCTTCCACATCATCATACTCTGGATAGTCGATGTTCACTTCTACCTGTGCCAAAGTTTCTAACAATGCTTGTCGCAAACTGGCAATGAGTCGTGATAATTTTCCATCCATTTGACCTAGTGCAACATTCATTGCACGATCGGTCTTGGCACGAATTAAATCCATAACAGCTTCTGCTTGAGATAAGTCGATACGTCCATTTAAAAATGCACGTTTCGTGAATTCTCCCGGCTCCGCTAATCGAGCACCATGTCTCAGTACTAACTGCAACACTCGATTTACGGTAACGATACCTCCGTGACAATTTATTTCAACTACGTCTTCTCGTGTAAAGGTTTTTGGACCTTTCATTAAAGACAACATGACTTCTTCTACTACGTCGCCTGATTCAGGCTCTATTAAATGTCCATAATGGATCGTGTGTGATGCTTGACTACTTAATTTTTTTTCTTCAGGCGAACGAAAAATTTGATCAGCTATGGAAACTGCTTCTGATCCACTTAATCGCACAATCGCAATTGCTCCTTCACCCATTGGTGTGGATATCGCAGTAATCGTATCGAATTCCATGATCGCCCACCTCCTGTCTACTAGTTATCCACATGTGGATAACTGAAAAAACGGTCATGATTCTCTAACATACAACAATAGCATAAAATCACTAAAATCGAAAGTCGCAAACGTCATTTCGACAACAAGAAAACGGACCTTTTCGTCAAGTGACGTCAAGGTCCGCTGTCCATTACTTTAATGGTTCAATTACGAGATAACGATTAGGATCTGTTCCTACTGATACGGTCTCAATATCCAACCGTCTGGATAAAGCGTTGTGTATCACTTTTCTTTCATAAGAAGGCATTGGTTCAAACTCTACTTTTTTTCCAGTTCGGATTGCTTTATCCGCCATACGTTCGGCTAATTGTTCCAAAGATTCTTGACGGCGCTCGCGGTAATTTTCTACATCAAGTTGAATCATCAAAAAATGGTTAGCATACTTGTTTGCAACTAATTGTGATAATTGTTGCAAGGCGTTTAACGTTTGCCCTCGTTTTCCAATAAGTACAGCTGCTTTTTTACTTTCCAGTCGAAGCGTAACATATTTACCGTTCTGCTCCGTATGAATCGTTAAATCGTCAATTTTCATTTCTTTTGCAATAAGGTTTATATATGCTTTCGTTTCTTCAACTGCCTCGCCTTGAGTGGACTCGACATTCTTAGAAACTCCTTTTTCTTGCAATGGCACTACTGTTTTTTCTGTCGGATCTTCTACAGACTCAACAGTGACAATTTCAGTCTCTTGCACAACGGGTGGTGCTTCCTTTACTGTAACTTGCACTTCTGCAAGTTTGGAGCCAAAACCTAAAAATCCTTTTTTACCTTCAGTTAAAACGTTAATGGTGACTTGATCTCTCGTTGTCTCAAGTTTAGCTAATGCAGCAGATATCGCTTCTTCAGTTGTTGAACCCGTTTGCGTAATCTGATTCACTTTTTAGCCCCTCCAGTTTTAGCAGGTTGAAGTGTACTTTTTTCCCATGGTTTGTAAATGACCATGTTTTGACTCAATGAAATGATATTTCCGATTACCCAGTACAATGTTAAGGCTGAAGGTAAGAAAATACCGAACCCGATAATCATAATAGGCATGAAATACATCATGATTTTCATTTGAGGGTTGTTCATTGCTTGACCAGTACGTAATACCAGGAACTGCATGATTCCTGCAAGAACCGCAAGAATAATACTTGGTTCAGCAAGCTCAAACCATAAGAAGCTGCCTAAGTTAATTTCTGGCGTATTATTCATGCGACTAATCGCATGATAGAAACCGATTAGGATAGGCATTTGAATGACTACCGGCAAACAGCCCGCAGCTGGATTCACACCTTTTTCTTTAAATAACGCCATCATTTCTTGTTGATACTTCTGTTGGGTAGCCGCATCTTTTGAGCTGTATTTTTGCTTGAGTTTAGCAAGTTCAGGTTGAACATCTTGCATATTCTTTGCACTCTTTGTTTGTTTGATCATTAAAGGAAGAATCGCCAAACGAATTATTATTGTCACCATGACAATACCTAATCCGTAAGATCCGAGTAATTCCTTGAACAATGTAATGAAAGAAACAAGAGGCCAAACAATAAATTCGTTCCAAAATCCTTTACTGCCCTCATAAATCGGTTGATCATACTCTGTACATCCACTAAGTAATAGCGTGACAGAAACAAGCATGAGGATAATAAGTAAGCGTTTGTTCACCCTTCTTCCCCCTAAAACGACATTCCATTTCTTCTATATATATATACATGAAAAACTTCTTGTCTTTATTACTTAATCTTTTGAATCATTTTAGCGATTTTCAAAACGTGCTCCAAACTTTTCTTTGTTTCATGAAAATCTAAACTGGCCGCCTGATTTCTGGCGATAATGACATAATCCATGTTCGGGTTGATTTCATCTTTCAGTTCCAAGAAAGATTGTCTGATATAGCGTTTGATTTGGTTGCGGACGACTGCATTTCCGACTTTTTTACTCACGGATAGGCCGATGCGAAACTCCTCTTGTCCTTCTTTCGGTAAGAAATATAAGACAAACTGGCGATTCGCAAAGGATTTACCGCGTTTAAAAATCTTTTGAAACTCTGCATTCTTCTTTACTCGTTGACGTTTATTCATGCTTCACCTTCTCCACCTGATCATTCGCTTCTAATAGGTAAAGAAAAAAAAGACCACTGATGCGGATCAGTGGGCTTAAGCTGATAATACTTTTCTTCCTTTACGACGACGTGCTGCTAATACGCGACGGCCGTTTTTAGAACTCATACGAGAACGGAATCCGTGAACTTTACTATGTTTGCGTTTATTTGGTTGGTATGTGCGTTTCATCTATGTGACACCTCCTGAAAAATTGAAAGTCGATTTATCTCTTATAGACAGTCTTGGATATTATATATAGTTTGACCCCTAAATGTCAATAGCATTTCGAAATATCGTTCTCTTATCGTTCTCTTTCAGTGTAAATTCATCTGGTTATAAGTTGTCCACATATATGAAGTTTTCTACACACAGTGCTGTGGATAACGAATTTGGGGCATTTTTTCTATCCACACCACTTATCTACAACTTTTTAACAAACTCACGGCCTGTGGACAACAGCGGTGTGCATGAATATGCATTTTGTGGATAACCATCGAGAACGCTTGTAATTTCTAGTTATTTTTGATACGATGTTTGTGTTTTACTCTTCAAAACCGAAAATCAGTATTCGTTGTTATCCACAACTGTTGATAATCTGTGGATAGCTTATCCCAAGGCTCTGATTAACCTTTATCCACAACTTGTGGTTTTGTGCATGACTATACATATTATGTGTAAGATTGTCGATAAAAAATATTTTAAAGAAGGAGGTACGTTGTTGGAACATTTAGAAGAACTATGGTCGAGCGTTCTTGCTCAAGTGGAGCAAAAAATCTCGAAACCAAGCTTTGAAACGTGGCTCAAATCTACAAAAATGTTGACCTATCAAGGAGATACAGTGACAATTGCGGCTCCAAACTCATTTGCACGTGATTGGCTTGATACGCATTATGTACATTTGATAGCCGGTATATTGACCGAATTGACGGGGGAAGGCCTGTCCATCAAATTTGTTGTACCTAAAGATCAAAGCATGGAAGATTTCTCACTTCCTAAACCGATCGTTTCAATGAAAGATGATGAGCAACCAGAGTATTCACCTGGCATGCTTAATTCAAAATATACATTTGATACCTTTGTTATCGGTTCAGGTAACCGATTTGCGCATGCAGCATCACTTGCAGTGGCGGAAGCGCCAGCAAAAGCCTATAATCCACTGTTTATCTACGGGGGAGTAGGACTTGGAAAAACCCACTTAATGCATGCAATTGGTCACTATGTACAGGAACATAACCCAAATGCAAAAGTTGTTTATTTATCTTCCGAAAAATTCACGAATGAATTCATTAATTCTATTCGTGATAATAAAACGGTAGATTTCCGTAACAAGTACCGCAGCGTGGATGTACTATTAATAGACGATATTCAATTTTTGGCCGGGAAAGAACAAACTCAGGAAGAATTTTTCCACACATTCAATACTTTGCATGAAGAATCAAAGCAAATTGTCATTTCAAGTGACAGACCACCAAAAGAAATTCCAACATTGGAAGATCGTCTGCGTTCCCGCTTTGAATGGGGCTTAATTACGGACATCACGCCTCCAGACTTAGAGACGCGTATTGCGATTTTGCGTAAAAAAGCGAAAGCAGATGGCTTGGACATCCCAAATGAAGTCATGATGTACATCGCCAATCAAATCGATTCAAATATTCGTGAGCTTGAGGGTGCTTTGATTCGTGTGGTTGCATATTCTTCTTTAGTTAATAAGGATATGAATTCGGATTTAGCAGCTGAAGCATTGAAGGATATTATGCCGAATGCAAAGCCGCGTAAAATTACGATTTTGGATATTCAAAAAACGGTGGGTGAGCACTTCCACATACGTTTAGAGGATTTTACAGCGAAGAAACGAACGAAATCTATTGCTTTTCCAAGACAAATTGCCATGTATCTATCTCGAGAGTTGACAAGTTTCTCTTTACCTAAGATTGGTGAGGAATTTGGAGGCAGGGATCATACAACGGTTATCCATGCACATGAAAAGATTTCAACTCTATTAAAAGAGGATCAGGCCCTTCAACAAGACCTGAAACAAATTAAGAGTCTATTAGGTAAGTCTTAACAGTTGTGGATAACCCCACATTGGACAGCCTAGTTTATACACAGTCTATCTACATGTGGATAGGCTGATTTTATTCGGTAAAATGGACTTATTAACAAATCCACAGGCCCTATTACTATATCTATTATTCTTTTAAAACATTAATAAATATATAAGCGAGGTATAATCATGAAATTTGAAATCATGCGTGAACGGTTATTAGATGGGTTAAACGATGTAATGAAAGCAGTAAGTTCTAAAACAACGATTCCGATTTTGACGGGAATTAAATTAGAAGTTACTGAAGAAGGTTTGCACTTAACAGGTAGTGATTCTGATATTACGATTCAAACTTTTATTAAAGCTGAAGAAAATGGCGAACAAGTAATTCGTGTAATTGAAGAAGGGACAATTGTTGTTCAAGCTCGTATGTTCAACGAAATCGTTCGTAAGTTACCAACAAGTGATGTTGAAATTGAAGTAAATGAACAATATCAAACGCATATTCGTTCAGGTAAATCAGAATTCCATTTAATTGGACTGGATGCTTCTGAATATCCATTACTTCCAGAAATTCAAGATGATCGCCAGTTTGTCATTCCAGCAGATTTATTGAAATCAATTGTTCGTGAAACAGTATTCGCAGTATCAACTTCTGAAAGTCGTCCTGTATTAACAGGCGTTCATTGGGAAGTGAAAAATGGAGAGCTTGTTTGTGTAGCAACAGACAGTCACCGTCTAGCTCGACGTAAAACGACTTTGGAACAGCTGCCTGAGGGAGAATATAGCGTAGTAATTCCAGGAAAGAGCTTAAATGAATTAAGTAAAATCATTGGAGACTCATCAGAACCAGTTCATATCGTCATGACACAACAACAAGTGTTATTTAAAACTTCTGATGTATTATTCTATTCACGTTTACTTGAAGGAAATTATCCTGATACATCTCGTTTAATTCCGAGTGAATACAAAACAACGGTAACCGTAAACGGGAAAGCATTACTACAAGCGATCGATCGTGCTTCTTTATTGGCACGAGAAGAACGCAATAATATTGTTCGATTTAGCTCTTTGGAAGGCAATGTTGTTGAAATTTCATCCAGTTCACCAGAAGTAGGGAAAGTGGAAGAAGAAATTCAAGCAACATCTATCGAAGGAGAAGAACTAAAAATCTCGTTTAGTGCGAAATATATGATGGATGCATTAAAAGCTGTGGATGGCCAAGATGTAATGGTTCAATTCACCGGTGCAATGCGCCCATTCATCTTAAAATCAGTTCATGATGATGCAATTTTGCAACTCATTTTACCTGTTCGCACATATTAAAAATAAATTATTCAAAGGGTAGTCCTCTATTGGGCTATCCTTTTTTACTTCTTGGTGAAAATGAAGTAAAATGAAGGGATAGACTAAAAAGCGAAGGATGTAATTAACTTGAAAGAACTTGAAATTGGAACGGAATATGTAACCCTCGGGCAAGTACTGAAAATGACTGACGTAATAAGCTCAGGTGGGATGGCAAAATGGTTTTTATCGGAAAATGAAGTATTGATAAACGGGGAAGTAGATCAAAGACGTGGACGTAAACTTCGTCATGGAGATTTAGTAAACATCCCTGGAGTAGGCGAACTTCGCATTGTGGATCCATTGAGCGGGCAATAATATGCACATAGAAAGTCTGGAATTAACGAACTACCGAAACTACGAATCGTTAGCGTTAAATTTTTCAAAAACAATCAATGTCTTGATTGGCGAAAATGCACAGGGAAAAACCAACATCATGGAATCGATTTATGTGTTATCCATGGCAAAATCTCACCGAACGTCCAATGATAAAGAATTGATACGTTGGGCTGAAGAATATGGTAAAATAAAAGGTGATGTTCAGAAAAAATATGGTCGCTTACCGCTTGAATTGACTTTATCCAAAAAAGGCAAAAAAGCAAAAGTGAATCATTTAGAACAAAACCGTTTAAGTGATTATATCGGTCAACTAAATGTGGTGATGTTTGCACCAGAAGATTTGCATCTTGTAAAAGGCAGTCCTCAAGTAAGAAGACGTTTTTTGGATATGGAAATTGGGCAAATATCGCCTGTTTATTTACACGATTTATTAACGTTTCAAAAGTTATTAAAACAGCGTAACCATTTACTGAAAATGCATCAAGGAAAATCATCTGTAAATGATGTGATGTTTGATGTTTATACTGATCAATATATTCAAGCAGCTGTCAGTGTTATCCGTAAAAGATTTCAATTTATGGAGCTTCTTCAAAAATGGGCAGAACCGATTCATTTCGGGATTTCCCGTGGACTTGAAAAATTAGAAGTTCGTTATAACCCTGTCAGTGGCCTTGACCAAAATGCGACATTTGAACAAATGGCTGATTTTTTGCAGCAAAAATTGCAAGCAGGCAAAGCGCAAGAATTAGCGAGAGGTGTAACATTAACCGGTCCTCACCGGGATGATTTGCAGTTTTTCGTTAATGGCTATGACGTGCAAACTTATGGTTCTCAAGGACAACAACGTACAACTGCATTGTCACTTAAACTTGCAGAGATCGAATTAATCAAACAAGAAGTCGGGGAATCACCGGTATTGTTGCTGGATGATGTGCTATCCGAACTTGATGACTACAGACAATCTCATTTATTAAATACCATCCAGGGAGAAGTTCAAACCTTCGTTACCACAACAAGTGTGGATGGCATCGATCATGAAACGATTACGCAAGCCGCAATATTTAATGTGAAGCAAGGACATGTTGAAGGAGGAGCGTGAGTGTTTTGTATGTGGTTATCGGCAAGACCATTGTCGTCAAGTACAGCGAAATCCTCACGATATTAGATTTTCGCGAGATAAAGGATGAGACGGAGCGGGACTCGTGGCTGCAAAATCCACGTACACGATGCTTGGTAGAAATACCACGTGTAAAGTCTTTAATCGTCACTCCTTTTTTAACGTATGCATCACCTCTTAGTCCGCAGAACATCGTAAAGAAATTTATTCAATTCCCAGGGGCAAGTCCCCTTCAGAACAATAGCGATAAGACAGTAGGAAAGAGCAGGTGAGCTAAATGGCGATGGAAGAAAAAGAACTGCAATCTTATGATGCTGATCAGATACAAGTATTAGAAGGTTTGGAAGCGGTACGTAAACGTCCAGGAATGTACATTGGTTCGACGAGTTCAAAAGGACTTCACCATCTTGTATGGGAAATCGTAGATAATGCAATTGACGAAGCCTTGGCTGGTCATTGTGATGAAATTGCCATCACAATCGAGAAAGACAATTGGATTAAAGTTGATGATAACGGTCGCGGAATCCCTGTCAGCAATCATGAGAAAATGGGACGTCCAGCGGTTGAAGTCATTATGACTGTATTGCATGCCGGCGGTAAATTTGGCGGTGGCGGATACAAAGTTTCTGGGGGTCTACATGGTGTTGGTGCCTCAGTAGTTAACGCCCTTTCGGAAATAACGGAAGTATATGTTCATCGTGATGAAAAGCTTCATTACATCAAATTTGAGCGTGGTGCAGTAACAAAAGAATTAGCGATTGTTGGAGAAACTGACAAGACTGGTTCTACTGTCCGTTTTAAAGCGGATCCAGAAATTTTTACCGAAACAACAGTCTACGAATATGATATTTTAGCAAACCGCTTACGTGAGCTAGCTTACTTGAACCGCGGTTTGAAAATTATCATTTCGGACGAGCGTGAAGAAGAAGTGCGCACGAACACTTACTATTACGAGGGTGGTATTAAGTCGTACGTTGAGCACTTGAATAAATCAAAAGAGCCGATTCATGACGAACCGATTTATATCGAAGGTGAAAAAGACGGCATTTCAATTGAAATCGCTATGCAATATAACAGTGGTTACTCGTCTAATATTTTCTCATTCGCGAACAATATCAATACGTATGAAGGCGGTACGCACGAATCTGGCTTTAAAATGGCGTTAACGCGCGTAATTAATGATTACGGACGCAAAAACAACATGATCAAAGATGCCGACACGAATTTAACAGGTGATGATGTGCGTGAAGGATTGACTGCCATTGTGTCAGTCAAACATCCAGATCCACAATTTGAAGGACAAACGAAAACGAAATTAGGAAACTCTGAAGTGAGCACAATTACGAATTCATTGTTTTCGGAAGCGTTTGAACGTTTTATGCTGGAGAATCCATCGGTTGCCCGTAAAGTCATTGATAAAGGATTAATGGCTGCACGTGCACGGGTTGCAGCGAAAAAAGCGCGTGAATTCACACGCCGTAAGTCCGCTTTGGAAGTATCAAGTTTACCTGGTAAACTCGCTGACTGTTCTTCTCGTGTTCCTGCAGATAGTGAACTGTATGTAGTAGAGGGTGACTCTGCCGGCGGTTCAGCAAAATCAGGACGTGATCGTCATTTCCAAGCGATTTTACCGCTAAAAGGGAAAATTTTGAACGTGGAAAAAGCACGTTTAGATAAAATTTTATCGAATACTGAAATCCGTGCGATCATTACAGCTCTTGGAACGGGTATCGGTGACGAATTTGCGTTGGAAAAAGCACGTTATCATAAAATCGTCATTATGACGGATGCCGATGTAGATGGTGCCCACATCCGAACTTTATTATTAACTTTCTTATTCCGTTTCATGCGTCCGTTGATTGAAGCGGGTTATGTATATATTGCTCAGCCTCCATTGTTCCAGATTAAACAAGGGAAAAATGTGGAGTATTGTTATTCAGATAAGCAACTAGCAGAAATCCTGGAGCGCTTGCCAAAACAACCAAAACCAGTTATTCAACGTTACAAAGGTCTTGGAGAGATGGATGCGACTCAATTATGGGATACAACAATGGATCCAGCCGTTCGTACTTTGTTGCAAGTAAACTTAGAAGATGCGATTGATGCAGATGAAACATTTGAACGTTTGATGGGGGACGAAGTAGAACCTCGCCGTCAATTCATCGAAGAAAATGCAATTTATGTGAAAAACTTGGATATTTAATACCCCAAGTGAAGGGAGGTCGCCTGCGTGACGAATATAGCAAATGATGGAGTTAGAGGAATTAATATCAGTACAGAGATGAAAACGTCATTTCTTGACTATGCAATGAGTGTTATTGTTCAACGAGCTCTTCCAGATGTTCGGGACGGTTTAAAACCTGTTCATCGCCGTATTTTATATGCGATGCAAGATTTGGGGAATACGGCAGAAAAACCGTACAAAAAATCTGCTCGTATTGTTGGAGACGTAATTGGTAAGTACCATCCACATGGTGATACGGCCGTTTATGACACAATGGTTCGAATGGCGCAACACTGGAGTTATCGTTATATGTTAGTAGATGGTCACGGAAACTTTGGATCAGTTGATGGAGATGCGGCGGCAGCAATGCGTTATACCGAGTCCCGTATGTCGAAAATCGCGATGGAATTACTGCGTGATATCAACAAAAACACAATTGACTTCAAAGATAATTATGATGGCCAAGAAAAAGAACCGATTGTCCTACCAAGTCGTTATCCAAACTTATTGGTAAACGGTACGTCAGGGATTGCAGTTGGTATGGCAACAAATATTCCGCCACATCATTTGGGTGAAACCATTGAAGCTGTGTTGGCACTTGCTGAAAATGAAGCCATCACTACTGAAGAGCTAATGGAAATCATTCCAGGTCCTGATTTCCCAACTGGTGGTATTATTTTAGGACGAAGCGGCATTCGTCGTGCTTATGAAACTGGGCGTGGATCTGTCATTATCCGCGGTAAAGTTGAAATTGAACAAAAATCGAATGGCAAGGAAGTCATTTTAGTTCATGAACTTCCATTCCAAGTGAACAAGGCTCGCCTTATCGAAAAAATCGCGGAACTTGTGCGCGATAAGAAAATTGACGGCATTACAGATCTTCGCGATGAGTCAGACCGTAACGGAATGCGCATCGTCATTGAAGTCCGTAAAGACGCCAATGCTAACGTTCTATTAAACAATTTATATAAACAAACAGCTCTTCAATCAAGCTTTGGTGTGAATATGCTGGCGCTTGTCGATGGTCAGCCAAAAGTACTTGGCTTGAAAGAGATTTTATATCATTATTTAGAGCACCAAAAAGTCGTCATTAAACGACGTACACAGTTTGAACTGACAAAAGCGGAAGACCGAGCTCACATTTTAGAAGGTCTTCGTATCGCTTTGGATCATATTGATGAAATCATTGCATTGATCCGTAGTTCACAGACGGGAGAAGAAGCAAAACAAGGATTAATTGCTCAATTCAACTTGTCTGAACGTCAAGCCCAAGCAATTCTTGATATGCGTCTTCAACGTTTAACTGGTTTGGAACGCGATAAAATTGAAGAAGAATACAAGGAACTTCAAAAACTGATTGCAGAACTTCGAGCGATTTTAGCGGACGAATTGAAAGTTATTCAAATCATTCGTGAAGAGTTGAATGAAGTCAAAGAGCGTTTCAGCGATAAACGACGTACGGAAATTACTGCAGGTGGCGCTGAAATGATGGAAGACGAAGATTTGATTCCACGTGAGAACTCTGTTCTGACTTTGACTCATAATGGATACATTAAACGTCTGCCAGTAAATACGTATCGTAGCCAAAAACGTGGTGGACGAGGCGTACAAGGAATGGGTACGAATGAAAATGATTTCGTCGAACATCTCCTATACACTTCTACTCACGATACCATCCTGTTCTTTACCAACACAGGTAAGGTGTATCGTGCGAAAGGATACGAAATTCCTGAGTACGGTCGTACAGCTAAAGGATTGCCAATCGTCAATTTATTAGGTGTCGATAAAGAAGAGAAAGTTACCGCAATGATTCAGATGGCATCATTTGAAGACGATGCGTACTTCATCTTTACCACGCGTCTGGGTGTAACGAAACGTACGCCAGTCAGTGGATTTGCCAATATTCGAGCGAACGGTCTTATCTCAATCTCTTTAAGAGACGACGATGAGTTGATTTCTGTGCGATTGACCGATGGGAAAAAACACATCATCATCGGAACTCGTAATGGTATGCTCGTACGTTTTGAAGAAACAGATATCCGTTCAATGGGACGTACAGCATCTGGCGTTCGAGGAATTCGATTACGTGAAGACGATCACGTCGTAGGTATGGAAATCCTGGAGCCAGGTCAGGAAGTATTGGTAGTGACGGAGAATGGTTACGGAAAACGTACACCTGAAGAGGAGTATCGTTTGCAGTCTCGTGGTGGAGTTGGTATTAAGACAAGCCAAATCACCGATAAAACTGGTCCATTATCCGCAGTTAAAGCGGTTGATGGTTCAGAAGATTTGATGCTCATCACGATTAATGGAATGTTAATTCGAATGGATGTTAACAGCATTTCTATCACTGGCCGCAGCACGCAAGGTGTTCGCTTGATTCGTTTAGGCGATGATGAACTTGTGGCAACTGTCGCAAAAGTAGAGAAAGCTGAAGATGAAGAAGAATTTGATGAAGATGGTGAAGAAAGCACAACTTCAATAGTTGATGGAGAAGAATCAACAACTGAAGCAAGTGAAGACTTACCGACAGAATCAGATTCATCAGAAGAATAATAGAAGGACTAAGGTGCATATGCGCCTTAGTCCTTTTTTTATGACTTGACTCTGTTAACTTTTTGAGTAGAGAGAATCGGCTCTCTTTCCGCGGACGAAGCTAGTGCAGCGATGCAACGTACTTTCATGTTTCGAAGCTAGCGTAGCGATGCAGAAACAGAAACAGAAACAGGAGCACAAGTTTTTAGGTTTTTCCGCAGGAAAGAATAAGACAAAAACTTTTGGCCCTATTCTTTGCGACGAGTAACCGCAGGAGCAAAAGGTTTGTCGCAGATTCCCTTCCTATCAACAACATCATCATTTAACTGAGCCTATGACTTAATTACGTATCTACTTCAACAGTAGTTTTCTTTCATTGCTCCACTGCCTGCAGAAGTTGTGCTTTTTGCTTTTCAAGAATGTGCAGATTCCCCAAGTAGTAAAAGAAAATGCTGCACAAAATAATGACTGCGATTACAGAAAACAAGAAATCCCCGCCGAAGTCCTGAAGTAACCATCCACCAAGAACAGGACCAGTGAAATTTCCAATGGACCGAAACTGGCCAGCCCCAAAGTAAGTTCCTTTTCGATTCTCGGGTGCAATTTGATCAATAAAGACACTGGTGGATGGGAAAATGAAAATTTCACCTATGGTGACAATTGCCATTGCAATCATCATGCCAATTGCTGTGGTAGCAAAACCAAAACTTGCAAACCCGATAGCAAAGAAAAGACTCCCTAGTATCATGACACGGAGAACCGGCCATTTTTCAGTAATCAAACTTAAAGGAACTTGCAAAATGATAACGAGAATTGCATTGAGTGCAATGAGCTTAGCAAAAAGTGCTACCCCATCAGAAAACGACTGTTGTATGTACTGAGGTAAGTTCGAATCAATTTGCGAGTAGCCAACATTTATCAAGATGCCGCCAATAATAAATACGAGTAATGTTTTATCTTTCCACGTTACCATCAGCGTATCCATCAATGGCAATTGATGAACAGGCGTTACATGTGTAATTGAATGACGATTTAACATGATGAACAATGTGCTTCCATATAGAAGGTACATCAAACCCGTCAGTAAAAAAGGCAAAGAAGAAGAAAATTGTGCTACATACACCCCAAGAAGCGGACCAAGGGAAGCACCAATGTTAATCGCGGTATATCTTAATGAGAATACACGCTTCCTTTGTTGTGGCGAAGTTAAATCTGCCATCATCGCCTGGGATGATGGTTCAAAGAATGAACGGCAAAGACCATTTAAAGCATTTAGTGCCATAAACACGCCAATATGCGAAGCTTGAGAAAATCCGAAATAGACTAATCCCCAAACAAGTATGGTCCATAGCATGACCTTCTTCCGGCCATAACGATCTGAAAAGTAACCCCCAATGAATCCCCCTATGGTTCCGGTTAAAGGAGACAGGCCAATTGTGAGTCCAATCCAAACAGGATGAATTCCATGAGTGTTCGATAAATACAAGGCAAGGAAAGGAAGAGCCATAAAACTGGCACCTCTTGCAAAAACAGTTCCGATCAGTAATGTCCAGACAACAGGATGAAATGCAAACTTTTCTTTCATACTAAAACCTTCTTTCTAACTTTTCATACTACGCTTACACAAGTAGTCTGGATAGTTCGAAAAATGAATAAAAGGTCTTCGGAATAAGTAATGACTTGTGGGGGAAGTGAATGCTTATTAAAACTTTGAAATGAATTGAAATTGATGATTCAAGATATAGATGTAAGTCTGTATATTTACAGCAATTCAACACCGTATATAGTACAAATCATTTCTCATGCAATTACCACTGGAAAAACTATGAAAGAAATTGAATAAATCTCTGAAATACTGTTGACACTTGCTTGTGGAATTGTTATTATAAGTGAGTCGCCAAAACAAGCGGCAAACAAAAATGAAAAAGCAAAACTTTTTGTTGACATGACAATCTGGATTTGCTAAGATATAAAAGTTGCTGTCGCGAGAGTGACCAACGAAATGAACCTTGAAAACTGAACAGCAAAACGTCAACAATAAAGCGGAACACACTTCGGTGTGGGAAGC
>NZ_JBFUIO010000007.1:0-76690 GCF_056401835.1 Paenisporosarcina sp. P4_D4
GTCCAAGGTTGCGCTTTCTTTATCGCTATTTCAAATCCGGTAAGATATATTTCTCTCAATGCCCGCTCATCAATTACCGAATTTGAGATAAGACGCGCTTTTTCCTGATTGTTCGCAAGATAATGCTTCAGGCTGGTACCTATGTTTTTACTCTGTATCCCACCAATGAGTGCAGCAGCCATTTCTCCAGTCAGAAGCGGATCTTCTGAAAAGTATTCAAAGTTACGGCCACAAAGCGGGCTGCGCTTTATGTTGGCTCCCGGTCCCAGAATCACAGCAACCTCCTCTTGTACACATTCCTCTCCAAGTGCAATACCCATTTCATATAATAAATCACGGTCAAAGCTGCAGGCTGTTGCTACAGCCGTAGGGAAACAAGTAGCTGATACCGAATTATTAATACCCAAGTGATCGGAATCTCCTGCCTGTTTACGTAAACCGTGGGGACCATCCGTTACCATCATTGATTTTATTCCAAGACGTTCTATTTCTTTTGTATTCCAGAAATTCTTTCCCGAACAAAGACTGGCTTTTTCTTCAAGAGACATCTTCTTCACAAGTTCCTTTGCTCTTGGTAAAACACTTTTTAACGTACGATTGACTTTTTCCATGCTAACTCCATCCCTTATGCGCGCGATATATTTTTTGAATAATTAAATTTTATACGATAAAGTAATACTTGTATTTCAAATTTGTTTTCAAAATTATATAAAAGGCACGCCCCTTTAGAAAGTGGGTAATAAACATGAATTTAAATGAATTAAGATATTTAAGTAAAGCACTTGCCAAATCCACAAGTGCTTCTGTCAGACTTTACCAAAGAGAAAATCAAGTCTACTACTACTCGATATATCCCATGAATCCGGATCCTTTTCTGCTTTATGAGAAAAACATGCTACAGTCTGAGCATATTGCCGTTATCATTACTACCGATCTGTTTCAATTTTATGGTTATGTTTCATTGGATGATGATTATCGAATTGTGATAGGTCCATCTTCCATTTTAACGAATGACAAAAATAAATTAGATAACCTTTTATTTTTATTGAATGTAAAAGAAAAATATCATGAAGAATATATTGGTAAACTGAAGTGCGCCCCCTCTATTTCTGCCGAACGTATAGGATGGCTCCTTTCCTTTATTGCTTCCACTATCAATAAGAATCCACTTTTTGTAGAAGACGTATTTGTAGAAACAAAATCAGAAAATCATCAAGATGATATTATGAATAGCAGTATGCAGAATACATTATTTTTTTCTGGTGAAAAAGAATCCAGTTCTCTTTTTATCGATAACTATCAAAATGAAAAAATGCTATTGTTCTATATAAAAAATGGTCAGCCTGACGCTTTAAAAGAATTATTCAGTGCCTTTCCAAAAATAAAGGCCGGAACAATGGCCAATGATACCTTGCGCCAACTTAAGAACATGGGAATTTCTTGCGCTACCGTAGCTTCTCGGGCCTCAATCGAAGGGGGATTAAACGTCCAGACTGCATTCCATTTATCTGATTTGTATATTCAAAAGTTGGAAATGCTTCGCAATGCTGCATCCATATACCCATTAATCAAGCAAATGTTATTAGAGTTTGCCGAACGTACAAAACAGGTGAAATATAATTGCAATAGCTCTTCTAAATTATTTTTAAAATGTGCAAATTATGTTTCCATAAATTTGTTTAACAATATCAAGATTGAAGAAATAGCTTCCGAATTCGGAATATCACGCTCCCGTTTGAGTAGTCAGTTTCATAAGCAAACCGGTATTACCTTAACACAATATATTTTGCAAGAAAAAATTTTAGAATCTCAGCGCTTACTGCAGTTTACTAACAAAAGTAATGCTGAAATTGCATTACATCTGGCTTTTTCCTCGCAAAGTCATTTTCAAACAGTATTTAAAAAATATACCGGCATAACCCCAAACAGATTTAGGAACGCAAAATCAGATTTATAATTTGCTTTGTATCTGTTTTTATAATCATTAAATAGAATTGGGTTTTCATAGTGCCTTGGAAACAGACCGCTTTTGCAGATGCTTTGAAATCTCTTTAAGGAACATTCGTAGCAATTCTTCATAAATCAGACAATTTAAAAAAGAGGGATTAAGATTTTTCATCTCAATTCCTCTAATTTCCCCTTATTTAATTCTGTAATAAACTCGAATCTTCGACCTCCCCTATCCATAAATTCGTTCATTACCCAAAACACTAATAGTAAAATCTATTGGTTTAAGAATTTACTTTCTATCTTTATAGGTTCCAGACCAAAACTAATGTAAAAAATTTCATATACCAATAATAAAATGAAAGGAGGTTGTGTTATTTTGGAAAAGCATAAAGACACGGATTGCGGGTGCCATACCCGCGATTTTGATTTAGACTTCAGAAATTGCTCCTATTGGGCATGTTGTCCTTCAAGTTGTGGATGTGGGTATGGAATTGGATGCAATTGCTGTCGAAATCGTTGCCGCAGGAATTTGTGTGATGATGATTTCAGTATTCGATTAGCAGGCTTGACTGAGGGCCTAAATTACCGCTTGTATCAACTTCTTTGGTTCAACGTCAAAATAGAACTGGAGAATGGCCATTCAGCGTTTGGAAAAATCATTTATGTAGGGTCCAATTTTGTTGAATTGCTTCTGCCGTTAGTTGACGGAGAACCAGTTGAAGAAGATATGGAAGAGGAAGAATTAACTCAAGAAGATTTTGAGGAAAAATCGGAGCTTCATGGAGATAGGGAGCATATTAAAGGCAGAACACTGATTTTTTCCATTGATAGGATCGTAACCGTTGAAACAGCTATATCTAAAGATTGAATAAAGAGTTCTATCAAGTACCTCACCAGTTAAAAAATAAGTCAGCTATTATGAAGGTTTCCTTCAAAAAGCTGACTTTTTTTGTTTAATTGTTTAAGGTAAACAATTTGATTTTATCTATTGAAATGGTTGTCAGTTGTTCAGCCACTTCTAGACTGATTGATTCTTTATCTACTTTTTTCATTTGTCCTTCAATTGTTTGGCCATCAATTTGGACTTGTATATGTTTTTCTTCATATACAAGTAAATAAATGTTCAGCCTCATCCTGAAAAACAGATGGATTAATTCTGGCGAAGAAGAAACGACATCCCCGAAGTTAAAGGTCAATTCCCGGCGAAAGCAAGGATCGATTTCCCTTAGTTCAGGGTCATCGTAAGGATCCGCAAAACGCCCAAAAGGCTTAACTATATCGATTTGACTATATGGGTAGATGAATACCTTTTCTTCATTGTTAAGCACAACAAAATCATAGCCTGATAGGGAGACTTTCCCCTCGCAGGTTTCTCCTGATAGAGCGGTAATCTCAACTCGCAGTCCAATTAAACCGTCAAAAACTTTCTGATAAGTTTCATCTGGCAGCCGCTCCTCTCCCAGAGCCAGATCAAGAAGCAATTCATTTGCAGCCCTTATCTTTTCAATTACTCGTTCCAAATCTTCTTGCGGAAGGCAGCTCGTAGGGGAAGGAAGATTTGGGGATGGGTACCGATCGGGACAGCATTGTACGGGTATAAAGAAATAACTTTCTTTATCAAACTTTTTTTGTACCTTTTCATCAGAAGATATTTCCTTATGGTTTTCTTTTTTCATTTTCTCACCCCCTTCCCTAAAGTAATTCTATGTAGAAAAAAGAGAAGAAATTATTCTTCTCTTCTGTTCGCTCTATTTCTCTAATGGAGGCAAATGTTCTTGAATCCCTTTGTGAATTCTCATTATCCCCCACATACCCTGCTCTATGTCCCAGAGTATATTTCCTGCACGGTACATATAATCCCCTGGGAATCCCATATAAGCACCAGCGCCGCCGAGCAATTCCAAATTGCGTGCTGCTCCCGCTACGTTCAATCCTGCAAATGATTCCGTACGTGAATTCAAATTTTTCACTTCAAATCGAAAGCGATGTCCATGAATATGGAACGTATGCGTCCTGCGCCTTTCTGCTGGCGTCACCAATCGAATTGTAACCGGGTCTCCTAAGTAGCTTTCAAACAATGGCGTAGCCGGGTCCCCGAAAACACACGAACTGAATAAGTTTTGCAGCACTGAATGTTTGCGGTAGCGGTTGACCAAACGTTCACTTCGATAGTTGAATCCTCTGGAACCTTGGTCATACGTATCGACTTCGTCTTCATCAATGTCCGGAGGTGGCAAAATCATCCCCGCAAGAGGATCGACTATTACCTGTTCTTTTTTATCAAGCAGCCTTACGCCGTCATGCATGATGATGACGAATTCCCTTATGCTTGGAAGGAAAGGGTTACGTAGAACCACATTCGCTCCGGTTTTGACCGGCTTCAGCGTATAGGGATCTAAATGCTCTGTTCCCCTTGGTTCGGCAATAAATGCGCCGAATGCGCCGTGGGACTTATGGTTGCGGATATCCGCCATATCCCACATGCCGCATGCACCCATTGGGGCGTCAACATACCAGCGATATTTCCTGCTTTCACCTGGTCCTACCGTTTGGTCTCCATTGAAACCAACTGTTTCCCCTGCAGATGTTTTCACATCATACTGGATCAATTGTGGGTGCAAGGAGATTCTCAAAGATGGCGGATAGAAAGCCTGCTCCTTTACTTCCGGATATGGGTAGATGCCATCCTTGAATGGGAATAGATCCAGTTTCAAAAGGCTAGTGAGAGCAATTTCTATTGTATCTCCAACGTTTCCACGAATGACCAGCGGTTCCGGATTTTTCTTTCCTTTTAAAATAGCATCCATATCTTTCCTCAGTGCGAAAATGATCCCATGAGGATCGTGATCTTCAAAACTGTTATAGCTAAGTGGCACTTGGAAAGCTACGATATCAAAATAGCGGATTGGACCTTTTTTGACTGGAACTTTAGTAGGGTCATCTGCTTTAGGTGGCTTTTTCCCCGTACATTCAGGGAGTGGCCTTGAACGCTTTAAAGGGGCTGGACGGTCAGATAAAGGGATAAGACCCGGCACTCTTTCATCAAATGCCCGAATCAATCCCCAAAGCCCATTCCATAGATCTTCTTCCGTTTCAAATGCCCAGAAATAATCTCCCGCTCGAGGAATAAAAGTTTCCATGGTAAACGATTCGGATATTCCAATATGCTGCTGCTCTTCGACATTTGAATTCAAATTCCTTCGCTGCTTTAGCCACTTCAACCCATGGACATTGAAACTATGGGATTCTTCCTGACACCCTTGGAGAAGCCTGATCCGAATGCTGTCTCCTTCGTATGCTTTCAATATCGGGGTAATCGGATCACCATTCACATAAGAACTAAATGTATAGGCAGGATCGCATTCAGGTCCTAATCGGAATTGAAGGGGTTCATTTTTGTAGTTCACCCCGAATAAACCCGGGTCATCAAAAGAGCCTGGGAACCCAGGGGGCTGAAGGGGTTTGCCGTCTTTATCGAACAGCAAGGCGAAATCCTGTGCGAATAGCACAAAATCCCGATAATCAGGAATCAAGGGATTCCGAGTAGTGACCTGGGCGCCGCGGGCAACCTCTTCCCCTGTAGCCGAATCGAGAATCTCCGTAAATCGCGGGTGGACAACGCCAGATCCGAATACTCCATGCTGCTGATGGGAGGCTGGAAATAAGTGATCGTGGACGAACCAGGCTTTCAACTCGATATCAGCATAATATTCATACTGGATGGTTTCACCTGGCAGTACCGAAGAATCATAGTTCCAGCCGACATTTGCCCCATCGTTCACAAGAACATCAAATTTCACAAAGTGAATATGGAAACCGGTTTCGTACGCTCTCGTCACCAGCTGGAATGCATCGCCATCAAGAATATGGGGCAATCGGTTTGTAAAATTAATGCGGATGCTGGTATGTGCCGATGCATGGAAAACGAGCGGTTCAGGCTCTTTCTTCCCTGAACATACATCATCCAGGTCTTCATCCAGCACATAAATCCTGGCTTTCGGATCATGCCAGCCCTGTTTGTTATAGGTTACGGTCAGTTCGATTACCGAGACGTTAAATTCCTTCACGATTGCATCTTCAGGAGATGGATTTACAAATACAGCCCCTGGCCTTGGATTTTTCACTGCTGCGTTGCGTTCCAGTTCTGTCAATCCCCGTCCTCCTTTGATGCCTAGCGGTGGACGCGGCGCTTTGTAACCGACCTTCCCTGGGATGAAGTTCGGGAACCCCGGTTTCAATTTTGTAGGCTTCGGCGGGGCTTTACGGTCAGGCAATGGCTGCAAAGCCTTTATAGGGACACCATTCGGGTAGCACTGGCAACCGTCCTGAAGCGTATTAAATATCCGGTTCATGCCCCACATTCCGGCTGCGAAATGCGGATACAGATGGCAATGGACAATGGCGTCACCAAAGGAGCCTTGTAGGCTTCCCAACCCGTAAAGAGGCTCAACTGTGTAGTGGGATTGAGGACTGATTGCTTGGGAATCAAGCATTTCCGAGTTGAGGTCTTGCGGGTCACTCAGCCATTGATGTACATGATAATGAAAGACGTGCGTCTCTTTCACCCCGCCATGTATCACACGGAATTTTGCAGGATCCCCTACATATCCCCTCAAAATCGGGGTTGATGGATCTCCAAATACCCATGAGTCATGATGGACTTCTTCACCTTCCGTATTAGGTCCTACAACCCCTTCTTCAATGAGCTGCTGGCGTCTGTTGATCGGTTCATACCGGTAGTTAGCCCCATGAAAGGATTCCTCCTCCTGATTAGTAAGATGATTGATTGGCCGGTTTCCCGTTAAATCATCGACCTCCATTTCATCATGGAATATCCAGGCGTATTCCCGATACGAAGGAAGCAAAGGATGATGTACATCAGCATACACACCGCTATTCATGGTTTTGCCCGTCTCTGGGTCCGTCCACCAGGAAAAGCGGGGCTGGATCAATAAAGCCCCAAACAACCCATTGGAATTGGAACCATTTTCACCGCTTGCCGGATTGCCCAGATCAGAAAAGATATACGTTCCTTCTTTAACCGCATGCAATCGATATAGAATAGATTCACCTGGGGCAGCCGTCGTATCTTTATTGAACCCTACATTTGCTCCGTCCGATTGGCATACATCATATTCGGCTTGCTGAAAATGCATGCCTGTATTGAAATCCAATTTATTTTTGAAAAGAATTTCAATGGTTTCTCCTTCATTTGCCCGGATGACGAGAGGCTGGACGAGCTCAACAGAAGAGAAAGGATTCTTTTTGACCAAGTCTTTAACTTTATGCTCATTTTCTTTCAGAACGTACATCATCCCATTAGGGTTGTGGTCCCCAAATGAATTCAGAACAATACGAATCGGAATTGCTGCTACATGATACCTTCTAGTCATGCAAGTTCCTCATCTGAATAATCTTTTAAATAAGGAATTTTTGCCCCGGTGCCTGTTTCAATGTAGAACACATCAATGGAATCGATATGAATGTTCCACACCTTTCCTTCCAAGGCAGGTACGGATGTGGTTTGTACATACAATGTCACGATATCTCCCAATATTCCTTTGATCTTGCCTATGAACATAAATGGAAAGGCTTCAGTCAATATGAATGCCCGCCGTCCTATATTTTTTTTGAAATAAAATACAAGAGCTTCCTCTCTTGTATCATTAACCGGCCTGCATTCACTTTTTTCGTTAGTCATTTAATAATCTCTCCTCAATTATGCTAATGGGAACACTTCATCAACAGGCACTTCGGTCGAGTAAGAAACAATTTGCTCAAATGGAATGCTTAATGGGAAAGGAAAATTATAAAATGGAGCATTCACCATTTTAATGATGACTGGTGACAACGTCATATGACCATGCTGAACGTCAGAAACCGTTCCAGAGAAAATGGGGCGGAATACTTGGCCGAGTAAGTTCAGCTGGACGGCCCGGGTTATGACAATTAGGTCATCCCCAATAAGCTTTTTCAGCTCTTCATATAAATTATCCTCTGTTTGTTCCATCAATTTGCCCCCTTATTATTTCAATCTTTTTCCAGCCATAACTTCAGGACCTTTTTCCATAGTGAGATTATCCCGATAGTTGAAACAAAGCGAATCTCGTTTAATGGAATCACGCTTACTTTTTTCTTTGACAGCTGAAGAATTAAATCTGCTTTTGTGGCTGACCCGATTTTCCCGAAAAAGATGTTGTCAGCTGTTCTGGTTTCAACCCAGATTCCTTTCCAGAAGTGAAGGTTTGTTTGAAGAGATTCTTCAAAAAACTGGCGGATTAGGACGTCTTTTTTAGCTACTGTCTCACCGAATTGAAGAACGAGCTTTTGCTGGAGGTTATTATCATAAATAAAATGTTGGTGGGTATTGGAGTAAGTGGGAAATCCAAAGGGGATGGTTGCAGATTGAATTGCTCTGTAGGGAATCCATAATCTTTTTTTCAGATCTGTCAGCATGACAAAATCTCTTCCAATCGTTGCAACTTTTCCCTCAGTCGTCAAAGGGATATCCTTTTCGATGACAAAAGAAACGACAACTTGCTGGTTCCGCTTCATTTTAAAAAACTGCTTCAAGAAAAGGACTTTCCTGCGGGATTCGTCTTGGCTCGTCACTTTAAACAGGTTTTTCTGGGCGATATACTCGGAAAGAATTCTCGTCTCTTCTTCGGAAACCGCACTGGTTGGTGAAGAAAACGAAGGATTTTTGTTCAAATCGTCCGTTGTCTGGCCTAACGATCCCGGCTCCTCAAAATGATCCTTCATCTGCAGGCTCCTTCATTTTGAAATCTCTTCCATAATTTATGTTGAGCCCATAATTTTATGAACTATAAAAAGACTAGACCAGCCAAACTATTCTGCTTCTTTTATCAATTGCATGAAATGGTGGAGAATTTCTTCGGTATTCACTTTTTTGTCTCCCACCGCCATGTCGTGGATGGATCTGATTTGGTTCTTTGAGTCCACAATATACATCGATGTGGAGTGGGTTAGGAACCCATCCTTATTCTTTTCAAACACAAAGTTGAAGGACTTGGTAAACCCTCTGATTTCTTTTTCAGAGCCTCTTAAAAACAGCCAATTGTCACTTGTGATTCCAAAAGCTTCTTTATATTGGAGAATTCTCTCTTCTGTATCGTAGGCCGGGTCCAGCGTCACCGATACAATAAGATATTGATCTTCAGTTATCCCTTCGTCCGCCATCGATTGCTGCAGATTTTGCAGATCAATCATAGTGGTAGGGCAAATATCTGGACAGTTTGTATAGAAAAATGTGATAAGTTTTGGCTTATCATGGGCAGGCACTTCCTCTGTTCCCACTTCTGTCAGTTCCCAATCAGTTACGGTACCCAACTTAGGCAAGCTGGTTGATTCGGGCCAAAAGAAGTAAATGGCCAAAATTCCCCCAATCAATAAAATGGTACATGCAAAAAATTTCATTTAACTCCTCCTTGGTTTTTTCATGAGAATGAGCTCCATTACACCCTAAATGAATAGCGAACGAGCTGGCATACGAGTGCATGAAGGCAGGCAATGAAAAAGGCCAGAATATACATGTTTTCAGCAATCATGGCTTCCGTTTCAATTGGGATCTTGCACAGGGCTGGATTTTGCAGGACTGCACCAAACATCATTCCCATGATTCCACCAATTGCACCATTATAAATTCCATTTAGGGAAGCAGGAGCTTTAATCATAGCCCCGAACTTCCAGCCAATGCAAAGTCCTATTACCAAGGGAATCAAATAAAAAATAGGCTGATTGACAGGAAGAAGCAAACGAGTGTAAAACGCCATGGCAAATGAAGACATCATGGATATAGCCATACACATCGACTTTGTAAATCGATCATCAAACAGGAAATGCTTCTTAATAAATATCGAGTAAACAAAAAAAGCTTCGAAAAAGCACCACATCAATAACAATATAATGGGCCACAAGGTTTACATCACGACCTTTTAATAGAAATGAGAATGGTGAGTAAACATAATGCAAAGACCCCATGCACGAACAAACTGAACAGGGTAGGCATTTCTACAACAGTTCCAATCATCGGGGACATCAGCCCAATGAACGCACCATTGGTCAATCCGGTTACAAACGTCTGGTAATCGAACAGGAGACCAAATAACGCACCAACCAATAGCCCCACGGCCGTTGATATCAGCGTAATCAACGTAAAATGGAATGGATATTGCTGCTGAAGCAAAACACCAGAAAGCAGAGCTGCCATCCCACCCATTGCCACACTAATGTTCATCCCCAACTGAAACCCGATTAACTTTTTAAAGCTTCGCAAATAAAAATAAAAACAAAGAGCTATCCAACCATCTACATAAAAGATGATTAAATGTGCAATTTTATCCATAGCCCCACCTCTACACAACATATGTACCAACAAATATGAACGAACTTTGTCCACTGTAAAATGTTGTATATTTGCCTGCTCTATGGGATTCCTTTCTGCATACACTGATAACAGTTTGAAAAAATATGCAGAAATTAGGAAATCGCCTGATCTCCAGTTAAATTTGGTAGAATCACTTTTTCTGCAAAAAAAAGGAGGCTATACATGACAGTCGGACCAATTAATGCGTTTGATGGTTTTCCTGTATGGTATAAAGATGAAAATAGATTGCGTCTTCAATTGAATGTCGATACTACTGATCCTTACTCAGGGATTACTCCTGCAGATTTGCCTAACCCAGCGCTGCCCGTGTCATTCCCGGATAACTATCCATCGGAAGCTTTTTATTTTCTGGCGGAAGCTGAAATGACTACTGGTACTGGCGAAAGAGCTAGGCTTGTCTTAGCTTTGGAAGCTGCTTTTGTAAGCGAAGTTCCTAGGGATGGAGACCAAATTGTATTTGGCAGAGTGCGGATTCGTATCTTTGGATTACAGCCAAATGCAGAGTATACGGTTACACACCCATATGGAACTGACACATTCATCGCTGAACCTGATGGAGAGGGAGCCGGGGAAATTAATTTTACAGAGGATATTGGCGGATTGAACGGCGGGGAATTCGAGCTTGCGCTTAACAGCCGCGTCCATCCATTTTTAAAATGGGATCCAAATGTTGCACCACTTGCCCCAGAAGGATATATTGGCAATCCAAATGTGCCCCATCTAATTACAGGCAGTGTGTTTGTTGATTCATTCGGACAGCCTCAAAACATTTTTCGGATTGAAGGGCCAGGAATTGGCATCGGATCCCCGGATCGCTCAACAACTCCTGGCCTTGACCCCGATAACTGTATTGAAACCAGACTTTTTACTGTTCTAGGAAAAATCTCTACCGTTTCGGGAGTCGATGTGACTAGAGCCAACTATACACAAACCGATAGCGCAGGCGGACTGCTAGATGTCTTTGCAGGTTCAGATGACACCGCACAAACGATAAGCGTTTCCGGAAACGGAATTGACACCGCCCTGCTTCAAGGAATAAACGGACAGTACTTTGCCCGAGTCGCTTATACAGGTGCCCGCCCCCCTGCTTCCCTTACTGTTACAAACTTGAGTGATGTTCCGAACAGTATAAAAGAAGCCGGGCCAGTTGATTTCATTACGGCAACGGCCAACTATGACACGAATTCACAAACTTTGGACGTCATTGCCTCATCCAGTGATTTGATTGGAGCACCGGCTTTATCCATAGAGGATTTTGGGGTTGGCGAGATCATCATTCCGCCTAACGGATTAAGCACTACAAGCCTCTCATTTGCACCGTCCCAGGTAACTATTAAATCGACAGCGGTAGGCACAAGGGTTATAGATGTATCAGTGACCGGTTCTCCTGATGGCCCTATACCTGTAGCAGCTAATGCCGGGCCCGACCAAACAGTTGTCGTTAATTCAACCGTGTTTCTGAACGGAACGAATTCAACGGGTGCTATCACCTCATATAATTGGATACAGTTATCCGGACCTACTGTTGCATTAACCGGTGGCACTACAGCAACTCCTACCTTTGTTACACCAGCTTCACAAGCAACTCTAGTATTTGATTTGACAGTTGATGGCGAAGGCGGACCTTCCACCGACTCCGTAAGTATTACGGTTCTTGACTCCACACCACCTCCAATTGCTGATGCAGGGCCAGATCAAGTCGTCCAGCAAGGAGCACTAGTGACGCTGGCAGGAAGTGCAACAGGGCTTGCAACATCTTACCAATGGGCTCAAATCTCGGGAGTTCCCGTACAATTAACCAATCCCAATACATCCACAGCCACATTTAGATTTCCCGCACAGCCAGCAACACTAACTTTCCAACTTACAGTCCAAGGTCCTGGAGGCATTTCTTCAGACACTGTCCAAGTGACATCGGTTCCGGAAACCTTGACTGTTACTCGGGCAGAGTATCGTACTGGTGATGCAGAATGGCGTATTTCCGGGACATCAAATGTGCTTCAAGCAGGGGCATCAATCTCTATCTATATCGGCAGTAGTCTTAACGGCACTCTCCTAGCCCAAGTGCCTGTGGATACATTAGGGGAATGGGAGTATCGGGTTGAAGGTTCCTCTCAGCTGCCAGATCAAACGAGAGCTATTTCCATTCAATCCAGCTCGGGCGGGACACTCCAAAATATACCACTTAATATTCGCAATTAAAAAACAATTGGTCAGGGATGCAAAAGTACGAACGCATCAAATCAATTGCCATCTTTATTAAGGAAGGAAGGATTAAATTGGATCGCTGTCCAAAATGTAATGGATCATCGAATAATTGTAATTGCGCACGTGGGCCTAGAGGTCCTAGAGGCTATCAAGGTCCCGTTGGTTTTAGAGGAGAACAAGGCCCCCCTGGACCAAAAGGCCAGCAGGGCCCACAAGGATTAAAAGGACCTAAAGGTAATCAAGGTCCTCCAGGTCCCAGTGGTGATCAAGGCATTAGAGGTCTACAAGGAATACAAGGACCAAAAGGGGATCAAGGTCCCCCAGGTCCCAGTGGTGATCAAGGCATTAGAGGTCTACAAGGAATACAAGGTCCAAAAGGGGATCAAGGCCCACCTGGACCACCAGGTATATTGCAAGCAGCTCATGGTTTCGGCATTTGCAATGTAATGAGCAAAGCGTCTGGGGCTGTTAGATTTATCATGCCTGGACCACTCCAAGATGTAGAGTTAATGCAAGACGGTCTGAAAGTATTGAAATCAGGGATTTATCAAATTAGCTATAAAATCATATTGGCATCAAATACAATAACTTGTTCGCCATCGACATTTCACGTAAAGATAAATGACGCCATTACGGTAGTATCGTCGTTCACCGAATCCACCACTGCTACCTCCCTGTCCTCTTCTGATTTAGTTTCATTGCTAGAAGGAGATATTGTTAAAATCCAAGCAGAATTACAGGAGCATTTTAGCTACAAATTGGCCACCCTGCAAATTATCCAGGTAGGGTGAAATAAAAAATGCCTGTGCACTTTCGATGCCCAGGCATTTTGACTATTGAGTACTACTCTCGTTAATTTCAATAGAGTCCCAGTTGGGGCTCTTTTTTTGTGCCTATGATACACTTATATAAAAATTAAAAGGAGTTTTTGTATGAGACTCATTTCTATATGCCCTAGCAATACTGAAGTTCTTGCCTATTTAGGCTTAACGGATCAGCTTGTCGGACTCGACGACTTTTCTGATTGGCCTTCTTCAGTTCAACATTTACCTCGATTAGGTCCGGATTTGTCAATTGATATCGATGCACTAGAGGCATTAGAGCCTGATCTTGTATTGGCTTCGCTCAGTGTTCCTGGTATGGAGAAAAATGTGAACGAATTAGTAGATCGTGGTATTCCCCATCTTGTGTTGAATCCTCAAAGTTTAAACGATATTGCAGAGGATTTACTGATTGTTGGTCACGCATGTGGTATTTCTGTTGAGGCTGAAAAGATCGTCTTGGAATACAGAAAATTTGTTGATGAAATGAAGATTCGCGCTACCCTTGTTTCCACTTATCCCGAATTATATTGGGAGTGGTGGCCGAAACCAATCTTTACACCCGGACAGGTAAATTGGTTAACTGAAGTCAGTGAAGTTTCTGGTGGGCGCAATGTCTTTCGTGACGTTGAATTGGCAAGTGTTCAGACAGATTGGGATGATGTAATGCGTCGCAATCCGGACTATATTTTCCTTGCTTGGGTTGGCGTTCAGCTATCTAAAGTGAATAAAAAAGTTGTTGAAAAACGGTCTGGTTATGAGAATCTAACAGATTTACAAAAGAACAATGTACATATAATGGAAGAAGAATTGTATTGCCGTCCCTCCCCGCGCCTTTTGGAAGGTGCGTTTAAGCTCGCCAATATCCTACATCCTGATATTTATGCCGATTTAGAATTACCTACATGGATTACTGAAAATAAGTGATTACGAAAAAAGCTGTCTTGATGACGATATTAGTCATCAAGGCAGCTTTACTTTTAAGACGAAAATCATCACAGTTTAACGTTGAGTGGTGGTTCGTTGGAAACATGTCTATCTTTTAATAAAAAAGACCGTTTTTATAATAAATACGGTCTTTCCTCTTATGTTATACGAATTTCACCATATGGTATTTCTTCTTGCCGCGACGCACGATTGAGAACGAATCATCCAAACGATTTTCAGCATTCACGATGTGATCGACAGCCGTCAATTTTTCTCCATTGATTGAAATCGCTCCATTCGTTACATCTTCACGAGCTTGACGTTTAGATGGCGAAACGCCTGCTTCAACCAATAAGTCCACAATGTTTTTGTCTTCTTTTGGCAATTCAATGGAAGGGACATCTTTGAATACTTCTTTCATTTCACTTGCAGATAATGATTTTAAGTCTCCGCTGAATAATGCTTGTGTAATACGCAGTGCATTATCCAAAGAGTCTTGACCATGAATCATACGTGTCATTTCTTCAGCAAGCGCCTTTTGTGCTTTGCGTAAATGTGGCTCTTCCGCAACTGTCACTTCAAATGCCTCGATTTCTTCACGTGTCAAGAAAGTAAAGATTTTCATGTACTTGATTACATCTGCATCTGCTGTATTCAACCAGAACTGGTAGAACTCATATGGTGATGTTTTTTCAGCATCTAACCATACCGCTCCAGAAGCCGACTTACCGAACTTCGTACCATCCGATTTCGTCACAAGTGGAATGGTCATACCAAATGCTTTTGATTCTTCGGTATGGGTTTTACGAATCATTTCAAGTCCAGTCGTAATATTACCCCACTGATCAGATCCCCCTACTTGAATTCGACAGTTGTGAGAATTGTATAAGTGATTGTAATCAATTGCTTGAATCAACATGTACGAAAATTCCGTGAACGAAATTCCGCCTTCCAAACGTGAGGCAACCGTATCTTTCGCTAACATGTAGTTAACTCCAATGTATTTTCCATAGTCGCGTAAAAATTCGATGACATTCATTGAACCGATCCAGTCACGGTTGTTAACCAAAACGGCTCCATTTTCAGAACCAAAATCAAAAATGCGTTCCATTTGAACTTTAAGACCTTTAACATTTTCATCAATTTGTTCAGTTGTTTGCAATTGACGTTCTTCGCTACGGCCAGACGGATCTCCAATCATTCCTGTAGCTCCACCTATCAACAGAATCGGTTGGTGGCCATGTAATTGAAAACGGCGCAATGTCAGTAAAGGAACGATGTGTCCAATGTGCATACTATCCGCTGTAGGATCCACTCCACAATATAAAGAGATTGATTCTTTATTCAAAAGCTCTTCCATACCCGCTTCGTCAGTCAGCTGGTAGGCAAGCCCTCTCCATTTTAAGTCTTCGATTAATGCGTTTGTCATTTGCCATTCCTCCTTGAAAATATGAATTGCGTAACTCGCCACTTTAGCTCAACTCCGACGCTGGAAGAAACATATCGGAAACTTGTTTCCGATTGAGTTTCTGAAGCGGAGGTGCGAGCTGGCGCGTGGAGCTAGACATAAAAAAGTCCCTGCACGATTAATAAAAATCATGCAGGGACGCTAAATACAATTTGCGCGGTACCACCCAGCTTGAAGGAACCAGTCCTTCCGCTCATCAGACACAGTATCGTTGTGTTGACGTTTAAGCTCCCAGCCTGTAATTCATGTATGCACACTGACCAGCTTTCACCACCCGCTGGCTCTCTAAACAGCACTTGCATTCATTACTTCGGACTTTTCATCACTCAAAATAATATATATTTTTTCATTGTACGCTTTTATTGTTCGTTGTCAATAAATATATTGGGCATCTACCATTTTATGATATAATAGGACAAGATTTTAGGAGGTCGATTCGGTTGAATGATCAAGTAAAAAACTGGTTGAAAAAAATAAACGAAACATGGGATAGGTGGACAAATGCACAGTGGGCTAAAGGCTTGCGCATTACCTCAGGGGTCATCTGGAATCTCGCATTAATTTTGCTTATTGTCCTTTTGGTAGGCGGCGCATTTGCAGGATCGGTGGCAGCTGGATATTTCGCTTCACTAGTCGATCAGGAACCACTTCGTGAAGAAGCGGATATGCGCGCATCCATCTTCAGTTATGAAGAGACCTCAGAAGTATATTTTGCGAACAATGTGTACTTAGGGAAAATAAGAACAGATTTACAGCGTCGTGAAACGAAGCTTGAGGAAGTTTCTCCTTATGTCCTTGATGCAGTGTATGCAACGGAAGATGAATATTTCCCAGTACATGATGGAATCGTGCCAAAAGCTATTTTCCGTGGGCTACTGCAGGATGTAACGAATTCTGATAGCCAGACAGGTGGATCCACACTTACACAACAGTTAATCAAAAATCAGATTCTCACAAATGAAGTTTCCTATGAACGCAAAGCAAAAGAAATTCTTCTTGCCATGCGCCTTGAAAAATTCATGGAAAAAGATGAAATTCTGGAAGCTTATTTAAATATCATCCCCTACGGCCGCAACGCTTCTGGTGCCAATATTGCAGGGATTGAAACCGCCGCAGAAGGAATTTTCAATGTCAAAGCAAAAGATTTAAATTTACCTCAGGCTGCTTTTATAGCGGGCATTCCGCAAGCACCTTTTGCTCATACACCATTCACTTCTGGAGGTTTATTGAAAGATGATGATGGTCTGAAACCAGGAATCGATCGGATGCTGACAGTACTGTATCGTATGAAAGAAACCGGCTACATAACGGAACAAGAATATAACGGAGCGATTGCTTACGATATTAAAAAAGATTTCCGTTCTCCTGAATTATTACCTCAGGAAAGATACCCTTTCTTAACATATGAATTGGAACGCCAAGCAAAACAGATTATAGCGGAATCGTTAGCTGAAAAAGACGGCATTGACCCTTCTCGTTTAAAAGATGAAGAAAAATTAAATGAAAAATATACAATTATGGCCGATCGTGCAATGCGTAACAACGGCTACCGAATACATTCAACCATAGACAAAGAAATGTATGACGCTCATCAAAAAGTTAAAGATGAATTTAAAAACTATGGCCCCTCTATCAAGGTTGAAAAATACAATGCCGAATCACAAAAAAATGAATGGGTTGAAGAACCTGTTCAGGTAGGCAGTGTGCTGATGGAAAATAGTACGGGCAGAATCTTAAGTTTTATCGGTGGACGTAGTTATGACATTGAAGCATCAAATCATGCAACACAAAGATATCGTCAAAATGGTTCAACCATGAAGCCTTTATTAATTTATGCTCCTGCCATTGAGTATGGTGTGATTGGTGCTGGAAGTCCGGTCGTCGATGTTGCATTCAAAAACTATGTAGACGGCAGTGGAAATCCATACTCACCTGGAAACTTCAATAAAGAGCAAGAACTTGGTATCATTCCTGCCCGACAGGCACTGGCAACTTCACAAAACTTGGCAGCTTTAAGATTGTATAATCAAATTGTCGAAAAACGGCCAGCCGAATTTTTAAAAAAACTCGGATTCTCTCGTTTAATAGATGAGGATTATGTAAACCTTTCCGCTTCAATTGGTGGTATTAGAAATGGTGTCACAATTGAAGAAAACACAAATGCTTATGCCACTTTGGCGAATGGTGGTCAATTTATCGATTCATATATGATTGAGAAAATTGAAGATGCTGATGGCAATATTATTTTCAAGCATCAATCAAAAGCTGTACCTGTCTACTCTCCACAAACATCATATATCGTAACTGATATGCTAAGAGATGTTTTATCTGAAGGTACTGGTAGACGGGCGCAATCGGAATTGAAATTCAATTCTGATTTTGCAGCTAAAACGGGAACAACAAATAATGCACACGATGTTTGGTTCATGGGATATAACCCTTCTATTACACTTGGTGTATGGCTAGGTTACGATACTCCAACCAATTTAAATATTTCGAATGGCACTTATCAACAACCAGGAACTCGCGTCAATATGTTATGGGCTAGATTGATGAATAGTTCATATGATGTGAATCCTGAACTGGTGGACCCAGCTGCCGAGTTCAAGCGGCCTAAAGGCGTTGTCTCTCGTTCATTCTGTGCAATTTCAGGAATGTCTCCATCAGAAGAATGTTCTCGTGCAGGTCTTGTTAGATCTGATTTATTCAATGCCAACACTTACGTATCAAGGAAAGCAGATGATAGCTTCGTCTCATCATCTTACGTCATGATCGATGGCAAACGTTATCGCGCACTTTCGTCAACACCTAGCGAATTTGTCGTCAGTGGTGGAGTTGGTGTAAACAAAGACTTTATTAATCGTATGTTTGGCAATATCAACGGTGATGCAAGTAAGCTTTTTCCTCAAAATTCCAGTTTTGCAGACCGGGTAGTATCTGAAGATACATTCGATGCTGATGGGGCTTCACCGGGATCAGTTTCTGCTTCCATTTCAGGAAGAACTCTAACTTGGTCGAATTCCGCTTCCAAAGATGTCGTTGGATACCGAGTGTTCAAAAGTACTGGTGGCAATGCTTTGTTAACTTCCGTCAAAGAAGCAAGTGGCAACTCGTATCAATTGAGCAGCCCAGGCACATACTTCGTGGTTGCTGTGGATATTACAGGGAACCAATCTCCCGCATCCAATATGGTAAATGTAGAAGCACCTGAACCAGAACCTAAACCTGGTACAGAACCAAAGCCGAAGCCAGATCCAAAACCTAAACCGGATCCGAAACCTAAGCCGCCTCCAGTAGAGCCACCTCCAGTAGAACCACCTCCTGGAGATGGTGAAGGAGCATAAAATTAAAAAGCAGTGAAACTTATCAGCATCGATAAGTTTTACTGCTTTTCTATTTGTCTAGCTTCAAGCGCTAGCCCTCGCTTCCGCTTCACTCGGTCGGAGTCAGGCAATGGCCAGCTTCACATTTCAAAGTGTCTAGATAAAATGACGTGATACGCTTTTCAATAAAGAAATGCCAACAGCTAGCACTGCAGTAGTGCAAACTGTTGGCATTTTCATTAATCTTCCATTGTAGATAAATCGCCTGTTGGTAAATCAAGTTCCCACGCTTTTAACACACGTCTCATGATTTTCCCACTGCGTGTTTTCGGTAGCTTGTCTTTAAATTCAATTTCACGCGGAGCAGCGTGTGCAGCTAAACCTTTTTTAACGAACTGTTGTATATCAGCAATCAATTCGTCCGAAGGTTCAACACCTTCTTTCAATGCTACGAATGCTTTAATGATTTCTCCACGAACTGGATCCGGTTTTCCGATTACACCCGCTTCGACAATTGATGGATGCTCGAGAAGCTTGCTTTCCACTTCAAATGGTCCTACGCGTTCGCCAGAAGTCATGATGACATCGTCAATACGCCCTTGGAACCAGAAATACCCGTCTTCGTCCATGTAAGCAGAATCTCCTGAAACGTACCATTCATCGTTAAGGAAATACGATTGATATTTTTCAGGATTATTCCAGATTTGACGCATCATTGATGGCCATCCTTTTTTAAGTGCCAAGTTCCCCATTTGATATGGAGGCAACTCAACCCCACGATCGTCCACGATAGCTGCTTTCACACCTGGAATTGGTTTGCCCATTGATCCAGGGCGAATTGGCAAGCACGCATAGTTACAAATCATCTGAGCGCCTGTTTCTGTCATCCACCATGTATCATGTATACGATGGCGGAATACTTCTGCTCCCCATCTGATTACTTCTGGATTCAATGGTTCGCCGACAGATAAAACGTGACGCAGTGAAGATAAATCATATTCCTTCACTAAAGCGTCGCCAGCTCCCATCAACATACGGAAAGCGGTTGGCGCACTATACCAAATCGTTACACCGAAGTCTTCAATCGCCTGGTACCATGCATCAGGAGAAAAACGTCCTCCTAACACAACCATTGTTGTTCCAGTTAACCATGGACCAAAAATTCCATAAGAGGTCCCTGTTACCCAACCTGGATCTGCTGTGCACCAGTAAATATCCTGCTCTTTTAAATCCAAGACCCATTTTGCAGTCTGATAATGTTGTACCATCGCTTCCTGTACGTGTAATACACCTTTAGGCTTGCCAGTTGAACCAGACGTATAATGAAGAACCAATCCATCTTCTTTATCGAGCCACTCCACTTGGAAATACTGTGAAGCAGTTTTCAAATGTTTCATAAAATCTACTGTTTTATTATCTTCTTCCACGTTTTCGCCGACTAAAAGGATTGTTTCCAGGTGAGGTAATTTATCTACCGGAATACGATTTAACAATTCAGGGGTCGTCACAATCGCTTTTGCTTTACTGTCCACTAAACGATCGTAGACTGCACCTTCCATAAATGCCTCGAACAATGGTCCAACAATTACACCCATTTTTAGAGCACCGATTAACGCAAAATACAATTCAGGCGAGCGCGGCATGAAAATAAATAAACGGTCACCTTTTTCAAGATTTGTATGGGCCTTCAAGGCATTTGCTGCTTTGTTTGTCCATTTTTTCATTTCATTGAACGTATAAGATTCTTTGCGAATTGCATCTTTGTAATAAAGAGCGATTTTGTTTTTTCTGTCTGAATTTGCATGACGGTCAATGGCTTCGTGCGCCACGTTCATACGACCTGTCACATGCCAACTAAACGCCTTTTCTGCCTCTTTCCAATCGAAATTGGCTGCAGTTTCGTCGTAGTTTTGGAGTAAATAATCTCCTTGAACGACCGGAAGTACTTCAAGTTTCATTTCTACCACCCTCTCAATTACGATACAAATACTAGTTTACATTAAATTGAAAGTAAATGGCGAATAATTTTACTTTTTTGACTATGACTCTTCTAATCAAATTGAAAACGTTTTCCTAATGTTTTTTTCATGTATAATGAAACTACGTAATTCTTTTCAGGTGGTGTACAAATGGATCATAAAAAAACCTATAATGCCATGGAATTGAAAACTAGACATGGCCATTTAATTATCGAAGGACCTATATCATCAGCAGATCTTGCACGTTACGACTTTCATGATGATTTGGTGGCATTCCGACCTCCTGCCCAGCAACATAAGGCAATCATCGAAATTGCCAAGTTGCCAGAAGGCAGAATTCTGATAGCTCGTGACAACATGACCATTGTGGGCTATGTAACATTCTTGTATCCTGACCCTTTGGAACGTTGGTCGAAAGGGCAAATGAGCAACTTAATTGAACTGGGGGCCATTGAAGTCATTCCAAAGTTTCGTGGAACCGGTGTCGGAAAGAGCTTGCTTCACGTTTCGATGATGGATGATGCAATGGAAGATTATATCACCATTACTACTGAGTATTATTGGCATTGGGATTTAAAAGGTACTGGACTGAATGTATGGGAGTACCGAAAAGTGATGGAAAAAATGATGAATGCAGGTGGATTGGAATACTTTGCAACCGATGATCCAGAAATCAGCTCCCATCCGGCCAATTGTTTAATGGCTAAAATTGGTGCGCGCATTGACAATGAATCCATTCAACGCTTTGATCAGTTACGTTTTATGAATCGATTTATGTATTAATCCGCAAAGGAGTTTTTGACATATGATTGTGGAACAAATGATGAAAACAAATGTCCTGACCTTACAGCCTTCAAATTCGATTAAAGATGCAATCAGTCTCCTTCGTGAAAGTAAAATCAGACACTTGCCGATTACCGATAATGAAGGCAAAGTAGTAGGGATTGTATCAGATAGAGATATCAAAGATGCCACACCTTCCAATCGGATGGTAGGACATAATCAGGATATATACTCAACACCTCTTGAAGAAATTATGACGAAAAATCCTATAACCGGACATCCGCTGGACTTTGTTGAAGAAGTTGCCACGATTTTCTATGATCAACAAATAGGGTGTCTGCCCATCGTCAGTGGTGGTAAATTAGTTGGTATCGTTACAGAAACAGATTTATTATATAAATATATTGAATTAACAGGCGCCCATCAACCAGGTTCTCAAATTGAGGTTCGTGTACCGAATAAACCTGGTATATTATTTGAAGTTTCCAAAGTTTTTCATGATCATAATTCAAATGTATTAAGTGTTCTTGTGTATCCAGATATCCAAAATGACAACAACAAGATCTTGGTATTCCGTGTAATGACGATGAACCCTCTCGGAATTATTGAAGATATACGTAAAGAAGGTTTCGATGTGCTATGGCCGAACATGCCGGGAATGACAAACTAAAAAAACATGCGGTTTATATATATTCGGATGATCAATTGGGCTACAAATTTTCTGAGAACCATCCATTCAATCAGAAAAGGCTGACTTTGACCACCGATTTGTTGCGAAAAATGAATGCGCTTACAGATGAAGACATCATCGCTCCCCGCATTGCAACGGATGACGAGCTATTGCTTGCGCATGATGCACGATATATTGATATCGTCAAAAAAGCGAGCAAAGGGCTTGTCACTTCTGCAGAAACAGAGAGTTACGGTATTGGGACCGATGACACTCCTATTTTTCCGAATATGCACGAAGCCAGTGCTCGTTTGGTCGGTGGCACGTTAACTGCCGTGGAATATGTAATGGAAAATAAAGCTTCGCATGCCCTAAATCTTGGTGGCGGACTGCATCATGGCTTTCATGGGCGCGCATCTGGATTTTGTGTCTACAATGACAGTTCGGTCGCTATTAAATACATACAGCAGAAGTATAAAGCCCGTGTACTATATATTGACACGGATGCTCATCATGGAGATGGTGTACAATGGAGCTTTTATGAGGATCCTGATGTTTGTACAATCTCCATTCATGAAACTGGGAGATACTTATTTCCTGGAACCGGTAATGTAACGGAACGTGGTACCGGTCAGGGTTATGGAACTTCATTCAATTTACCAATAGACGCCTTTACAGAAGATGAATCATTTTTGGAACTTTATATGACTGCTTTCCGAGAGATTGCTGCCTATTTCAAACCAGACGTCATTATCAGTCAAAATGGAGCAGATGCACACTATTTTGATCCACTGACTCATCTATATGGAACCATGAAAATCTACCACGAGATTCCGAAGCTTGCCCATCAGCTTGCCCACGAATATTGTGACGGCAAATGGATTGCCGTCGGTGGTGGAGGATACGATATATGGAGAGTGGTGCCAAGAGCCTGGTCGTTATTGTGGATGGAAATGAATAATATTCCACTTCCTCAAGTTAATCTACCGAAAGAGTGGTTGGAGAAATGGCAACCGGAATCACCCGTACCATTAATTCCCACCTGGTTGGATCCAGATAACTTATATGAACCCATACCTCGTAAAGAAGAAATTACCGAAAAGAATAAACAAGTGTTGAACAAGGCACTTTATTTAATTCGATCTCATTGAAAAAGGAGTGGACTACGCTAAGCATAGTCCACTCCTTCCATTATTTCACGGAATCTCTTTCTTCAATTCGGTGTGGCAATATTACTGTTTTCTCATCAATTTGTTCTTTGTTCATATATTTTGTCAGCAGACGCATAGATACCGCTCCAATATCGTATAGAGGTAACACGATACTCGTTAATTCTGGACGCACCATTCGTGCTAGCTTCGAGTTTTCAAAACTAATAACTTCAATGTCGTTAGGAACATGGAAACCGGAATCCTGAGCTCCATGAATTAGCCCAATAGCCAGTTCATCGTTTCCTGCAAAGAAAGCCGTAGGTGCATCTTGCATACTCTTTAAGTTACTGAATGCCGCATGCCCTGCGTCATAAGTAGCTTCACTTTCCACTACCAATTCTTCGTTCATATCAAGACCTGCATCCCCTAAAGCTTTTTCATAGCCTGTGAATTTGAATGCACGATTGATGGTGGACGATAATGACCCAGAAACGTACGCGATTCGTTTGTGATTATTTTGAAGCAAGCGATTAACCGCTTCATAAGCTGCCTGGTGATAGTCGATATTTACAGAAGGCATTTTCCCTGAAGGATCAATTGTACCTGCTAAAACGATCGGTACGGGCGATCGCTCCATCATATTTAACAACTCTGTCGATACATGTTCACTCATGAACACAATTCCATCCACTTGTTTTCCAAACATCGTTTCCAGGAGTTGTAACTCTTTATCTTCTCGCTGATCCGAGTTTGATAATATAATATTATAGCGATACATGGTCGCAATATCTTCTATTCCTCGTGCAAGTTCTGCGTAAAAAATATTTGATATATCTGGAATAATAACTCCAACTGTAGTTGTTTTCTTGCTTGCCAGTCCTCTGGCAACCGCGTTTGGACGATACTCTAATCGTTCAATAACGTCCAGCACTTTTTTCCGAGTAGCCGGTTTTACATTCGGATTGCCGTTAACAACTCGTGAAACCGTTGCCATCGAAACGCTAGCTTCACGTGCTACGTCATAAATTGTAATTGTCATGTGCTTACACTCCCTGCTCGGTCCCTATCTCATACCATCATATAATAGTTTTCTGACGTTTTCCAACGTTACGTCAAACGAAAGAAAAATACCGGTTCAGAAATTGAACCGGTAAGATGCTTATGATTGAAATTCGTATGATTTCATGAACTTTTGAAGAGAATCGTAAAACTCGTCAAATTGCTGTAAGTTCATTTGTTGTGCTGCATCAGATAAAGCAACAGCAGGGTCTGGATGTACTTCAGCCATAACACCATCTGCACCAATGGCAATTGCCGCTTTCGCTGTAGGCAATAGTAAATCACGACGTCCTGTTGAATGGGTTACATCCACAAACACAGGTAAATGTGTTTCTTGTTTTAATATTGGAACTGCTGAAATATCGAGTGTATTACGTGTCGCTTTTTCGTATGTTCGAATTCCACGTTCACATAAAATAATTTGATCATTTCCTTGGGAGATGATGTACTCGGCAGCATGAATAAATTCATCAATCGTTGCAGCCATTCCGCGTTTCAATAACACCGGTTTGTTAATGGCACCTGCTGCTTTCAATAACTCGAAGTTTTGCATGTTACGTGCGCCGATTTGAACAACATCAATGTAATCTAATGCCTCTTCTAGATGATGAGGTGTCACAATTTCAGAAACAACTGCAAGATTGTATTGCTCTGAAACACGCTTAAGGATTTTCAAACCTTCAAGTCCAAGACCTTGGAAATCATAAGGTGATGTACGAGGTTTGTAAGCTCCTCCTCGGATCATTCTCAAGCCTTTATGTTGGATTGCATTTGCTACAGCTGCAACTTGATCAAATGATTCTACAGCACATGGACCGAATACAAATGATGGCTTGCCTTCTCCAATGCGTTCCCCATTAATCACAACAATTGTATCTTCTGCTTTCTTTTTACGAGAAACAAGAAGTGCTTTACGGTGATCATCTTCCTGAAGCTCCAATGCAGTTTTAAAGATTTCCTTGAAAATATGATCTACAGTTGATTGCGGTAGTGGACCCGCATTGTTTTCTTTTAGTAAGTTCAACATATGACGTTCGCGAAGAGGATCATATCGGTTGACACCTTGCTTTTCTTTTACTTTTCCAATTTCTTTTACGACTGCAGCACGCTCATTGATTAAACGAAGAATTTCTAAGTTTAATTCGTCAACATTTGTGCGTAAGCTATCTAATTCTTGATGGCTCATACCTTGATCTCCTCTCTTACCCATACAAAATTCACGAAATTCAAACGGAAGATGTATGATGCTTTTTTTGATAATAGAACCATTATAGTATGTACATTTCTAAAAGTCACGCAAAACATCTTTAACGCTTCAACGCGCGAAAGTTTTAATACTAATTGTACTCATGTTTTATACAAGATAAAGCCCACATATCAACTATGCGGGCTTTTTAATTCTTAATATTATAGACTTTTCTTGACTTCTACAGCTTCTTTTAATGCTTGTGCGGTTGAAGTTTCGTTTGAGCTTTCCCCAACAACTTCAGACACTGTATTCGTTACAGTTTCCATGAAATCAATTGGCTCTTCGCCTTCTGATGAAACTGTACCATCATCCATTAATGTTGGCGTTTTTGATTTAATTGACTTGACCTTATCTACCAAAGGACCTGATTTTTCTTTTAATTGAGTTGATAATTGAGACGTTTTTACTTTGGCAGTTGATGATAAATCAACCGTTTTTTCTTTTAGATAAGAAGCTTGAGTTGTCACATCTCCACGAAGCTCAGCACCCGATTTTGGAGCAAGGAATAAAGCCGTAGCTGCTCCAATAATTCCGCCTACCAATGCACCGATTAAGAAATCCTTAGAATTCATATCATCACTTGATTTCGAATAAATTGGATCTCGGTGCTGTCCATTGGAATACTCATACGCTTGTGGAAGATAGGCTTCCGTCTGATTGGATTTATTCGAATAAAACTCGTGGTTGTACTTCGCTTCGTTATAATTTGGTTTAAATTGTGTCATGTTGGTTCCCCCTTATTTTTTTGTATCTCTATATGATTTATCTGGTTCGCTTGCATAAATCGTGTAACCTGCTCTAGCTTCTTCAATTGCTTTTCTTTCTTTCCACTTGTCGCGAATGCCTAGAGCAACATTGCTCCATTGTACAACTTGCGCAATCTTATCTTCATTTCGTTCTACCTCTGTCGTAATTGACGATGTAATGCGTCGGATTGATGTATTTAAGCCATTTACTGACTCCCCTACATTTTTCACGGCATCTACAACACTGTTAAGTTTTTCAGATTTATTTTGAATATCTGAAGCCAAACCATTTGTCTTATGCAATAATTCTGTTGTCTCTCTTGTTACTCCTTGTAATTGACCTTCTAATCCAGACATTGTGTCTGAAAATTCATTAAGCGTCTTCTTCAGCGATGTAAATGTCATCGCAAGACTAACGCAAAGAACGAGAAAGCCTATAGCTGCAACCAACGCTGCTATGTATAATATTATTTCCATTCGAGTTCCTCCTCTAGATTGTACATACTACCTATCTTCCCACACATAGCGGTAAATAAACATCTATGTTATCTTTATTCCACAAAAACATTTTATTTCCTCCATAAAAATAAAACTCCAGTCAAAAAAGACCAGAGTTTTGTGAAATTATATTTTTTGTTCGAAGGCAGCTTGGAACTTTTGAACATCCCCTGCACCCATGAATAAGTATACAGCATTTTGATGCTTCAGTAACACATCAATTTCTTCGGTTTTCAGGACAACACAGTTGTCAATCAGATCACATAAATCATCGATGGTTAAGTCTCCTGCATTTTCACGTGCTGATCCGAATATATCACACAAATATACGTTATCAGCCGTTTCCAGGCTCTCTGCGAACTCCTTAAGGAATGTGCGAGTACGTGAAAACGTATGAGGTTGGAATATTGCAATGACTTCACGATTTGGATACTTCTGACGAGCCGACTGGATAGTTACTTTGATTTCAGTCGGATGATGTGCATAATCGTCAATTAAGATTCGATCTCCTTTTCTGCTTTCAGCAAAACGGCGTTTGACGCCACCGAATGTATGCAACTGCTGCTGAATGATATCAGCAGGGATTCCTTCGTAATTACACAAAGAAATGACAGCCAATGCATTTAGTACGGCATGGTCTCCGAATGAAGGGATTTCAAATGTACGGTAAAATTCATTTCGAACGAAAACATCGAATGTAGATCCAGAAGTCGTTTTCACCACGTTACGAGCTTCAAAGTCATTTTCTGAGCCAAATCCATAAAACACAACGGGAACATTGGCATGGATTTTTTGTAGATGTTCATCATCACCACATGCAATAATGGCCTTATTCACTTGAAGCGCCATTGATTGGAATGCCTCAACCACATCGTCGATGCCACCGAAATAATCCGGATGATCAAAATCGATATTAGTCATGATCATGTAATCAGGATGGTATGCCAAGAAATGACGACGGTATTCACATGCTTCAAAAGCAAAGTATTGTGCTTGTGATTCACCATGACCCGTTCCATCTCCAATTAAATATGAAGTCGGTGCAAAGCCACTTAATACATGTGACATTAAACCCGTTGTAGAAGTTTTGCCATGTGATCCTGTAATACCTACCGAGACGTACTGGCCCATTAAGTTCCCTAAAAACTTGTGATAACGGATTACATCGATTCCTAATTCGTTAGCACGAATCAGTTCTTCATGATTGTCTTTAAATGCATTCCCCGCAATTACGGTCATGCCTTTTTCAATATTATCTGCGTTAAATGGCAAGATTTTGATGTCACGTTTTCGTAGTGGATCTTCAGTGAAAAAATGTTTCTCTATATCAGAGCCCTGAACCTGGTTCCCTGCATCGTGCAAAATTTGTGCAAGTGAACTCATGCCAGACCCTTTAATTCCTGTAAAATGAAACACTGTCATTTGTATAAACCTCCTGGGAAAGGTGCCCGTACTTTATTATCAATAATTCCTTACCCCATTATATCATCATTTAATCTTGCCTAGAAATGAACGATTTTTCCCACAATTATATAGACCTGGCTGGGGTTATTCTCAATTCCATTGTCATTCATTGAAGAGAAGCTGTAAATCATTTTCTGTAATGAAAACTTCTCGTGCTTTACTTCCTCTTGATTCCGAAACATATCCATGCTGTTCCATTAAGTCAACAAGTCTTGCCGCACGGTTGTAACCTATATGAAACTTACGTTGAAGCAGCGAAGTTGAAGCAGAGCCTTGTTCCAAAATAAATCGGCACGCTTCTTCAAATAACTCATCCTGATCTTCTGCCACTTCCAGACGACGCACCAATTCCTCTTGCTCAAATAAATATGATGGTTCTCCCTGACTACGTGCGTGTTCAATAATTTCTTCCATCTCTTCATCCGTTACGTAGGTCCCTTGTATACGGATTGGCGCAGACATACCATTGCCAAGGTATAGCATGTCGCCTCGACCGAGTAACCTTTCAGCACCTTGGACATCCAAAATCGTACGCGAATCTATTTGCGAGGACACTGAAAATGCGATACGAGTCGGGATATTTGCTTTAATCAGTCCTGTTATGACATCTACAGACGGACGTTGTGTAGCGACCACTAAATGAATCCCGCAAGCACGTGCTTTTTGAGCAATCCGACAAATTGATTCTTCCACTTCCGTAGGTGCCATCATCATTAAGTCTGCCAATTCATCAATAACAATCAACAAATAAGGCATTTTTTGTGCAAATTGTCTTTTCTCTTCTGCCATTGCATTATAACGTGTGATATCCCTTACCCCTGTATGAGCAAACAGCTGATAACGGCGTTCCATTTCTTCTACTGCCCATTTTAGTGCAGCAGTTGCAGCCTTAACGTCAGTGATGACGGGACTGACGAGATGAGGGATATGATTGAAGGGTGCCAGTTCTACCATTTTCGGATCAATCAGGAGTAAATTTAATTCTTTCGGCGTGGCTTTATATAATAAGCTGATTAATAAAGAATTAATACAAACTGACTTACCTGATCCCGTTGCTCCCGCAATTAAGCCATGTGGCATTTTACGCAAATCAATGGTAATAGGTGTCCCAGTCAAATCTAATCCGAGAGCTGCTTCAAGCGGTGAGTCAGAATCCGTGAAGTTTGAACTCCCGACAACTTCCGATAGACGGACAGGACGGGACGTTTGGTTTGGAATTTCAATTCCAATCGAACTTTTCCCAGGAATCGGTGCCTGTATCCGAATGTCTTTCGCAGCAAGTGCCAATTTCAAATCATCCGCCAGATTACGAATTTTGCTCACTTTCGTCCCTTGACCGACTGTTATTTCAAATTGTGTGACAGCAGGACCTTGAACCATGTTTACAATTTCCGCTTTAACTTGGAAATAAGACAAGGATTCGATTAATCGAGCAGCTTGCATGCTCATCCACTCGTTATCTTGCGTCTTTTGCTCAGGTGGTACTAAATATCTCTCTCTCGGGAAAATATATCCTGGCTGGCTATCTTCCACAATTGCATGATCAGGTTGTTGGTCCTGACCAGTCGACCTTTCAACAGGAGCATCCACTGGCTGTTGTTCGATTGGTTTATTAGGAATCTCTTGTTTTGGCATTATAGTAGGTATCATATTAGTTCGTGTTGTGGCTTGCTGATATTTTGCCTTATCAGAATTAAGCATCATCACATTAAAAGGCAAAGATTTCTTTTTCTTTTCTGTTAATGGGATGTCGGTTACTTGCCCATCAATAGCCGATGGCATCTCTACATCCAACTGTTCTTCAACCTTTACATGGGACTCATTTACAACTTCTTTTTCTATTGTGGCTGATTGTTCGAGCATTTCAGATTCTACTTGCTTGGAAATGTTTGTTTCAGTCGGTTTAACTTCAACAAATACACTCGCCTCTTGTTCAACGACTTTAATCTGATTCTTTTTAGCCAACAACTCATCAAAAGGAGATATTTTCGAACGGAAAGGTGTTTCCCGAACTATCTCTTTTTCTGTGATAGGTTGATGCTTTTTCATTTCCTGTTCGCTTTGTTGGATGATGGTTCCAGATGGCTTAATCGACGGTGATTCACTTTCTTCGATAATGGTAGCCGCTGTTTCTTTATTCACTTCACCCAAGTTCTTTTTGGCTAATAGATCATCAATCGGAGATATTTTTGGACGATTGAAACCATGAATAGGGGATGGAACTTCTGAAGGGACAAACAGCTTCGACTGAACAGGCACTTTTGTTATTCTTGGCTTTACTTCTTGGAAACTATCTCTTGTTGTCGAAAAGCTATCTCTTGGACTCGGAATACTTGAGTGCTCTACTCTTGGTTTTGTCGCTTGATGGACAACTGTGTTTTGTCGCTTCTGCTGCCATTGTTTATGCATATATAAAGGTTGATATTCTTCTTCCTTTTCGCCATCATCTAAATCAGCATCTTCTGAACGATCTTTCTCATTATCGCTGATTAAAGGGAATCGGAAAGGTGTTTTGGTCTCTCTGTATGTAGTCTGCTCAAGTTCTTCTATTAATATTACTTCTTCTTTTTCTATTGATTCTTCTGAAAATACTTTTTTTAATGTTTTGGTCAACCAATTCAATACAAACCCTCTTTTCGTGTCAATGCTTCCATTTTAGCAGGTTTGCAAGTCAAATCAAACGGCTTTAAAAAAACTCTGCGCATCAAAATCCTTGAGTACACAGAGTTTTACCTAGTTTATGCTTGGAAAGCTGATCCTATTTCAGCAGTGTCTTCTAATACTAAAATCCCTTTTTCTGTAGGTGCATCTGGTAAAGCCAATTCTTTCGCCGAACAAATCATGCCACTCGATGCAACGCCACGTAATTCTGCATCTTTGATCACTAAACCACTTGGCATCACAGCACCAACCTTTGCTACTACTACTTTTTGGCCCGCTTCCACATTTGGGGCTCCACATACAATTTGAAGCGTTTCTTCGCCCACTTCAACTTGGCAAACATTTAATTTATCAGCATTTGGATGTTTTTCTTTAGAAGAAACATAGCCAACTACAAATTTAGGCGAAAAGTCGACCTCTAATTTCAAGTCCAAATCATGATTAATCAGCAGTTGTTGTAAAGATTCCACGATTTCTTTTGTTACTTCAACGGAGCCTTGCTCAGTCAATTGAAGATATTTACTCGAGTTAAATACATTAAATGCCCCAACTTTGCCTGTCTTTGCATCTTTGATTAACGTAATGTCACCTTTTGTTTCAGTTGTCACTTCTTCAAAAGTATTTGGTACCAGTTGTACTAAAAGCACATCTCCGACACCTTTTGTATTGTAAAAAATATTCATTTGTCATTGTTCTCCTTTTGTACGCGATTTTTGGCCATAATAAAGATCGGTTCCAATTCCCCGTCTTCGTAAATGAAAGATAAAGATGTGATTGGCACTTTACCTACTGTAAAGAAATGCATGGTTAACTGGGCAAGTACATCATAACCTGCTTCGTTTCGAATATCTCCGATGATTAACACATCTTGATGAGGCACTGACAATGTCATATCTCCTGTAATTTTCGTTTGCATGTCTTTCAAAAATTGTTCATTTAAAATACGACTGGCGTCATATCCATCGTTCGCATTGACAAAGTAAAATATATTACCTGCCACATGGTCTTCTTTCATGTCGGTTGACAGTTTTCTGACTTGGAAACGCGCAGCTTCTTTCATCTCTGAATCTGTGATATTTAACTGACTCATCATTTGTTCATCGAGCAATCGATACGTGTTTCCCAAATCCAGTGCATAATAGATTCGTGTTTCCGCTGTATGATCAGTAACAACGAATGCATGTCCTTCATTCGATTTCAACGGGAATGAGGTTGAACGGATAACAGGATAAATATGTGATGTTGATTTGGTCAAGCCTTTGGTTTCCTGTTCCATCGCGTCGAAAGTCTGACTAATGGTATAGACAACCTCTTGAATTGCCAGATCTTTTTTCATTTCATATTTAGCCAAAATTTCTGGCAGTGAAATTTCCATACCTTTATTCAACCCAGTATGATTCAGACGTAGCCGATCAGTTTTTTTATCATGTTGCCACGTGAATGAAGGATTCGGTAGTTCTTGCTTTAATCGTTCAACTAATTGTTCTGGTTTCAAAGTTTCACATCCTTTACAAAAGGAAGCGGTTCCTACCGTTTGGGCGGAACCGCTCTCATAATATTGGAACATTCTAAAGAAGTTCTGTTAGGAATTGTTCTATTTCTTCCTTAGTTTTACGGTCTTTGGTGACAAAACGCCCTACTTCCAGTCCGTTTCTAAAGACTAAGAAACTTGGAATTCCATATATCTCTTGTTCTGCACACAAATCAATAAATTGATCACGGTTAACAGATACAAATGTGAAGATTTCAAACTTCTCTTCAACCTCTGGCATGAAAGGGTCAATAAAATGACAATCCGGACACCAGCCAGCCGTAAATAGAAACACTACATCTTCCGTTAATTTCAGAGCTTGGAATTCTTCAACAGATTGTAAATCTCTCATTTGAATTCCTCCTTTATGAATCAATTTTTACAGAACGAACAATTTCCATCATTTGCTCCATGTTCTCCGAAATGTTAGCTTTATCCGAAATGGTCGTTAGTTTCACGCCACCGATACTTGCCATAATTTCGTATTGTTCCTCACCTGATGGTAAAACAGCGATGAAACCAAAGCGACCATTTTGCTCAAAAGTCTCTTGAGCTTTAATGTCATCTTTTTTCTCAGCTTGTAATAAATCATAAAATAAATGACTATCTTGTTGTTCATTCGGGTTTACAAACAACACATACGATTCGTCGTTATCCTTCATGACGATGTTCGTTTCGTCCGAATCTTCCTCTATAGAAAAGCCTTTTGGAACAAATAATTCAACATTTTCAATTTGTTCATTCGGCTCAGCTGATTCATTTTGAAAAGCTTCTTTTGCAGCATTTATTCCTTCTCCCATTTGTTCTTCAGGAGTTGCAGAACAAGCAACTAAAGTTACTAATAAGAAAGGTGCGATCGCAATTCGCATCCATTTTCGTCTCATGTTTTTCCCTCCTATCTAAGAAAGCACTATGTTCTATTTTAATATGGTTCCCATATCGTTGCAACTTAAGTCGTTTTTTGCGTAGGATTGGCATACAAGTATTGACCTATCAATAGTTTGACAATGTGTTCAAACATCACACTGCGATTGACAAGTCCGTTTGTGAACACACCTACGGCTCCTTCTTTATGTCGTATTCCCACTTGTTTTGTGTAGGTTTCCATTACAGGTCCAAGCTCTTCCCCATTTCGGATGGGTTCCGCCACTTCTGCAGGCAAAGGAATCTGGGCGCCTCCAGCGATAAATTGCTGACCTGTTTTCGTATGCAGTACACCCCAGTTGCAAACAAACAGTTGGCCATTTATTTCTTTTACTCCTCCCTCGAGTCCGAAAGAAATTTCTGCTTGGGATTCCTTGAAAGCTAACCATGCTCGGTTTTTTGCACCGAGTAAAGTTTCTTCGTCTCCAATTGGTTGATCCGAAACATTCGAGGGTACAGAAACTGAAAAGAAATCCACATTTTCCAGTAATGAAGAACATATATTTTCTACTGCGTTCACTTTTGCCTGATTTTTTGTTCCAATAGCAATTTTCATATGAGTCTCCTTGAATTTCGCACAAAAAAAGCGCCTTTTCAGGCACTTCCAGACTGTAGACAAAGAAAAAATGAGTGAATATAACTGTATACTATTGAAAAAGAGCCTATGCAAGAAAATGTTGATTTCCATTGCGGCGGACGCGTTTCGCGGGCACGGCTTCAGTCTCCTCGTCACTACGTTCCTGCGGGGTCTTCAGCTCGTGCTGTTCCCGCTGAAGTCGCCGCCTCCACTCCAATCAAAAGAAATTGCTTCTGTAAGCTGTCTCTGCAAAATATGTAAGTTGGAAGGTGGTTGGCTATTTCTGAAGACTCCTGCGGAAAAACGAAATAAGTTAGACCCCACAGGTTCAGCTGTCATAGACAGCTGAGCCGAGGAGGCTAGCGTTTCGTCCGCGGAAAGCGAAAGAAATAGCTGACCACAATCAATTTCGATAGAGTGCAAAAAATAAGAACTCAATTTTTATACTTTTATATTAATTATTATTCTTTTGTCAACAAGCTGAAAGCGCCTTTTCAGGCACTTCTTTATTATTTTGGTTTACTATACATTTTGACGAATGGTATCGAGTGTTGTTTTGTCAGCAGAACGGACTAATTTCACAATTAATTCTTTTGCCGCTGCATAATCGTCCGTGTGAATAATTGAACCCGATGTATGAATGTATCGTGAACAAATCCCCACAACTGCACTCGGTACGCCTTCATTTGACATGTGTACGCGTCCAGCATCAGTTCCACCTTGAGAAATGAAATATTGATATGGAATATTGTGTGTTTCAGCAGTATCCAATACAAATTCACGCATTCCACGATGTGTAATCATGGAGCGGTCAAAAATACGGAGCAACGTTCCTTTACCAAGTTGACCGAATTCTGATTTAGAACCAGACATATCATTTGCAGGACTCGCATCCAAAGCGAAGAACAAATCAGGTTTGATTAAGCTTGCAGCTGTTTGTGCTCCTCTTAAACCCACTTCTTCCATTACATTGGCACCTGAATAAAGTGTGTTTGGTAATTTTTCATCTTTCAATTCTTTTAACAATTCAATCGCAAGGCCACAACCATATCGGTTATCCCATGCTTTCGCTAATATTTTTTTATTATTTGCCATTGGCGTAAATGCACAGACCGGGACAATTTGCTGACCAGGTCGGATACCAATTTTTTTGGCATCTTCCAAATCATCCGCACCAATATCAATGAGCATATTTTTAATATCCATTGGCTTGTTGCGTACAGCATCACTTAATAAATGTGGGGGAATCGAACCGATGACTCCTACAACTGGTCCATTATCTGTAATAATTTCGACACGCTGCGCAAGTAAAACCTGGCTCCACCATCCACCTAATGGCTGGAATCGTAACATTCCGTTTTTTGTGATTTGCGTCACCATAAATCCGACTTCATCCATATGTCCCGCAACCATGATACGAGGACCTTGGTCATCCCCTTTTTTCAATCCAAAGATGCCACCTAAATGGTCTTGGACAATTTCATCAGAGTATTTTTCAAGTTCGCTTCTCATAAACTTTCTCATGGCATGTTCATTGCCTGGAGCTGCTGGAAGTTCAGTTAATGTTTTAAATAATTGAAGTGTTTCTGAGTTCAATGTCATATCCCCCTAAGTACTTACAGTCTTTCATATTGTAGTCGATTTATCAGAACATTTCCATCTTTTTTCTTTCGACAATCGAATTATTCGCATGAGTGATTTACACACTGTTTGGCGGACTCAATTATGATACACTGAAAAAAATGGTTTTATTAGGAGGTTATTTAATGAGAACGAGAGATTTACTTCTTGGATTTTCCACGGGTATCGCGGCAGGATTTTTAATTCGCGAAGCTGCCCATCGAATTGACCCAACGAAACCGGCCGAACTTGTTTTGCATGGCATCAAACAATCATTTAAAGCTGAAGGACCCATTGATGGTTCATGGATTTATATGAAGACAGAACCTTTCAAACGTCAAGCGATCTCGACTGATGTTTACAGAGGTGGCATTTCACGCGTGCATGAAGGGGAAATCGAGCAATTCGAATTTTTCGCAGATGCACGTACAGGTACTGTCGTTGAATTAATCAAAATATAAGACAAAAGCGATCCCATTTTGCGGGATCGCTTTTTTTATAATAAAAATTGCAAGGAGTTTAATATGGAGAGTCTTTTTATCAATCTTCTTTCTCTACTTCTTCATACAAATCGTGGTCGCCAATATAAATAGGGCCGTTTGCATAATCGATTCTGATTGGCCATTCATACGGAATGGATAAGCGGCTGCAAACACCTCTCCAAAATTTACTCGAATCGGTTTCAAATTCATGAAAATCTTTTAATAGTTCTTTATAAGACGAACCGTCAAATTGTATATTCATATCCTGTAGCCTCATGAGAGCCAGATGTCTAACTTCAAGCCCTGCTGCCTTTTCCATTTCTTCGTCAGTTGCTTCTCCGAGAATGGTTCCTGGCGGTGGTAAGATAGCGTAGATATTATCCACTTCTTCTTCCATTTCTTGTGTTTGAATTATTTTATTGCGGATTCGATTAAGCATAATATCAACTCCTATTAGTTTTACTGCTATTATACAAATACTCTTTTAAACTACACAATCATACAATATAGCTAGATGAAGAAGGGAAAAGTACCATTCCTCTTGTTCAAGTTATTATGTCCACCACTTTAAATCAATAAAACTTCTATGTAAATTAAGCATATACCATCAAAATGAATAGATACTTGGTTAACCACCATGGCATGATACTTAAAAAAAATGCTATCAATAATCCAATAATTGTTGCTATCAATGAATCGGAAGTTGCAGTGGAAGATGTATTCTCTCCAAATCTCTAATGTTTTTCTTTATTGTGAAATAAACTGCCTATAACAGTAGTTATTCCTATTAAAGTTATTATTATTTTAAAATCATGAAAATCTCCTCGATTAAAATCACATTCTACTGCAAATTATTTTCTAAAACATATCCATTTTTCCAAGTACCAATTAATAAGTATTGATTATCATCACTAAATTCCGCAAAACAAGCATACTGTATAGTTTCAGTCATTAAGACTTCTAAGTCTTCGTAACGTAAAATTAGAATCATTTCATCATAAGTAACTACAATATATTTACCAGTAGAAGACTGATGAAAATAAGTGACATACATACCGGGTCTTCTTCCCTTTATTTCAGTGTATAAAGTCTTTTCCCTCAATACTTTTTTAAAGGTTGAATCCACAACAATAAGTTTATAATTCTCTTGCATTACTATATATACATCATGGATTGGATCATAGATAACGTACTTCCAATATAATCTATTGGGATGACTTAATAGAGAAATCTCATGAGTTGACTCTTTAATTTTTAATAATTTATATTCACGTATGTCCTCAGCTTTATTATCATATTCGAGGGTAAATAGATGATAATCTTCAGATGGAATATACTGATGGTATGTAAATCTAGTAATAGAGTCTTCGTAGGTAGTAATTACTTTGGAATCAGCATTATCCAAGTTAATTGAAGCAAGTTGGTTCCCGTTTTTAGTCTTAACCATATCTATAATTTTGAAGGGGTCTTTAGTTATTGCAAATCTCCCCTCTGTCATTTTCAATGATTTATTTGATTGGATGTTTTTGACTAACTGAAACGTAGTCGTATCATAAACACAAAGAGTACCGAGAGCGTTTTTGATGTATAAATAATCATTATTTCTTGAAAACACTAAATCACCAGGATGTTTTGGTTTGGTTAGTTCAGCAACCTTTTCCCATGATTTAGTATCAAATACTATCGTCTTACCTCCCATCGTATGACATAATAATCCTTGATCATTGGACATTTTTATTTCGAATGATGTTTTAAGTTTTTTGATGATATTCATTTGAAACATGGTCATTCCCCTTTAACACTGCAAGTCTTAAACTGTTTTAGACAATTATTCCACACTATCCTTGAACTACTCAATAAGTCAAAATCCCCTCCGATATCATTCTAGCGAAAGAATTCCTTGCATTGACAAGGGGGAGATGTGACGATCCCACATCTCCCCCCTTGTTCATTTAATAGGCAATGGTACAGCCTCTGAAGTTATCCGAAAACCCAAGAATAAAAGCATTTATAAAAGTTCAGAAATTAAAAGGTATTAATTATTTGTCCGTTCTAATTTCTCGATGATTTCTTTTCCTGTTTTATCCCACTTGATCAATCTGTAGTAAGCATCATGATAGAAGATAAATGAATGACCGTTTGCTAACGCTTCTTTCATTATTTTTTCTTTGGCAAAAACGGAAGTCATTGGGTAGTCGTCAAAAGCCAGTACCCACAGTGGATTTTGATGAGCATGTGTTGGCATGATATCCGCCATGTGGATGATCGTTTCGCCATTTTGTTCGAGCTTGATGATGCTATGCCCTTCACTGTGTCCCCCTGTATGAACCATTCGGACTCCTGGAAGTACTTCAAGCTCTCCTTCGAATGTTTCAACCTGGCCTTGGATTGCTTCCCAATTTTCTTTCCAATATGTATTCCTTGAACGGATGTTTGGGTTACGCACTTCGTTCCATTCAATAGCAGATAAGTGAATTTTCGCATTCGGGAAAGTAGAAACAAGTTGATCATTTTCTCTTCTTGTCAGACCAGAAGCATGATCGGCATGCATATGTGTCATGAGAACGTAATGAATATCATCAGTTAAGAGCCCTAACATAGCCAATGAATCCTCGAGTTGTGACTGTGCTTTTACCCCATTATTGCGTAATTGTCGCTCGTCCATTTTATTGAACCCAACACCGGTATCAATCAATAAGTTTTTCCCATCTACTTGAATCAGAATTGGGTCTGTACTCATGGCAATTTGGTTTGATTCGTTGGCAGGGTATTTTTTTGACCATACCATTTTTGGTACCACCCCAAACATGGAACCCCCATCTAAGTTTGTCAAGCCTCCGTTTAACCATGATAAAGTCATTTTGTGAAATATATATTGATCCATATGGAACCCTCCTTTGTACTGTTTTCAGTGTATCAAAAAACGCCACGACAATCTCTTGATTGCGTGGCGAGTATGTTATAACTTTAATCAGCCTTCTTCGTGATAAATTGAGTTTCTAGGCGATAGATGGGTTGTCCTTTTGCAGAAAACTTTTCTTCGTATTCCGTCATGATATTGTCTTCTGGCATGTTTGCATGTAAATCCAGTGAAACATATTTCAACAACATGCCATATGCTGACATGCTCATTAACGAGAATTCAAAAAGTCCACGATTATCGGTTTTAAAATGAACTTCACCATTATCAATCAGAATTGACTCGTATAACTTCAAGAAGTCTTCGTGAGATAATCTTCTTTTCTCGTGTCTAACTTTTGGCCAAGGATCCGAGAAGTTTAAATAAACGCGACTAACATCATTTTTTTCAAAGAATTCCGCCAAGTGTGCCCCATTCACTTTTAACAGTTTCAAGTTTGGCAATGTTCCCGCTTCCAGCGCATTTTCTAAAGCAGATACAATCACACTGTCATATAATTCGATGCCCATATAATTAATATGTGGATTGGCTTTCGCCATACCTGTCACAAATTGACCTTTTCCAGTGCCTACTTCAATATGCAATGGATTGTCATTTTGAAAGACTTCTTTCCATTTGCCTTTATGGTCTTCCGGAGTTGGTATCACGATATGTGGGTGTGCAGCGATAAAATCTTCTGCCCACGGTTTATTGCGTAATCTCATAATCTATTCCTACTTTCATACGTGCTTTTCGACTATACATTATCATCCAAGTTCCCGCTATCGTCAAGTTCATGTCAATTTCGTTATTTTCCACTGCTTAGGAAGAACTGTAAATTTGTCCGCTACTTGTGGCACCGTCTTGCTCGCAAACTCCCCATCTGTGTGTCGATACATATAATCATTAGTTGTTAAAGCAAACGATTTAGCTGACATTTGATGTACTTCTTTAAACGATGTATGCTTCCCAAAATATACAGAGACAAAAACGAGCAACAGTTTAATACGTGACAAATGATGAACAATCGTTAATTCAATTTGACCATCAGCTGGATTGGATTGGGGAGAGATTTTCATGCCTCCGCCATAGTAGGGCTGGTTACTTACAGTCACAAACCATACTTTTTTGAATGATCGACTGTAACTAGGAGTTTCTACGGTTAAATCGAAGTGTTGAAATGTCACCAATGTCTTAATGAGAAAGAATGTATAAGCAAGTTTGCCAAGACTGAATTTATTCAATATTTTTTTCACTGGTGATTTGTTTACTTGGTATGCAATGTAAGCGTCAAAACCAATGCCTGCATTGTTAACAAAATAGTAACTTCTATTCTGATGATGCATTACACCGATGTCCATTTCAGTTGCCAAACCTTGTGACTGCACATATTGATTGACTTCGTGCGCGTTTTGAAAGGACAGAAATCCGCGTCCAAAATCATTGCCTGATCCGGCGCCGATGACTCCTGCGATACAATTCGAACAATCGAGAATCCCTTCAATTACTTCATGGGCAGTACCGTCTCCTCCAAATGCAATAATCAGTTGGGGCTCACCCGTTTCAGCACATTTTCTCGCTAATGTAGTGGCGTGTTTTGGACTGGTTGTCATTTGGAGATCGTATGTGAAATTTAATTTATTCTTAAATTGCTCCCAGCGTTTCAACGACTTTCCGTTTGCTGCTGTGGGATTGACAATAATGGTTGTTTTCATCAAATTAGTCCTTTAAGTAAATGGTATGTATTGCTTGATAAGAAGGCGTGACTCCAGGATTGATGGAGTATACAGAAAATTGATTCACTTTGAACGTACTTGTTGCTATATGCATTTCTTTTGAAAATCCCTCTTGCCGTCCACTCCATTTTTTCGCTAAAGTGATATGCGGAACAAACTTCTTGCTATCCACAGGCAATGAAAGATCCAGGCATTTTTCAAGAATTGTACTTTGCAACTCGCTCAATTTCGGATGTTCTTCGATCGCTGCATAGATTACACGTGGCGTAGTGGGATTTCCAAATGTGGACACTCCACTAATTGTAAGTTTCATGGATGCAAAGGATTCATTGTCATCCAGCTCTAGCATCAATGTCTCCAATTTTTCGCTTTCCACGGCACCTAAATAAACCAACGTGATATGCAAATCCTCTGCAGCAGACAATCTTTTGTGTGTGTTTTCCAACTGCCAATCATTCCGTGTATCGACCAGTTGTTGAGACAGTTCACTTGGTAGTTTTACCCCGATAAAATAATGTTGCATCTCATATACACCACCCTTTTTATACAACTCAGTTTACAGTAATAAGGTTAAAAAAAATACCCCTCCACTTAGTGGAGAGGCATTTAACTTATGCATGCACGGCTTGCTCAATTTTAGCTTCAAATGCGGCTTGTAATTTTTTCGTCCAAACTCCAGGTAAACCTGAACCGACTTTTACTCCATCGATGACGACAATTGGCATGATTTCCGAAGTTGTCGATGACATGAAGAATTCTTCATTTGAATAAACAGTTGATAGAGACATCGGTTCTTCGACTACTGGTAAACCGATTTCTTCACAACAAGCCAGAATGACGCGACGTGTGATGCCATTTAGTATTAAGTTGGTCGCTGGATGTGTATAAAGAACGCCGTTTTTAATCCCATACATATTCGAAGAAGAACCTTCCGTGATTGTATCTCCTCTATGTAAAAGTGCTTCAAAACATCCATTTTCATAAGCTTCTTGTTTTGCCATGATATTCCCTAGTAAATTCAAGCTCTTAATATCACAACGCAACCAGCGTACATCTTCAACCGATTTGGCAGCTACCCCGTTCGCCATTTGGGAAACGGGACGCTCCACTAACTTCGTGTATGCCGTTAGAACCGGTTCAACAGCTTCGGTAGGAAAATTATGTTGTCTTGGACTTCCGCCGCGCGTAATTTGAACATATACCTGCCCAGTTGTCACTTCGTTGGCCTCGATTAAATCGTACATCATTTTATGGAATACATCTTTTGTATATGGAATGACTAATTTAATTTTATCGGCACTTTCGTAAAAGCGATCAATATGTTCTTTCGCCGTAAACATATTGCCATTATATACTCGGATGACTTCGTAAATGCCATCGCCAAACTGGTAACCACGGTCTTCTTTAGATAAATGTATTTCTTCGTCTTTTACTAATCGATCATTCCACAATACCCAATTCATATAAATCCTTCTTTCTACGATTGATTTGAAGCCAGTTCACAAATTGCATCTGCATAAATGGCAACTGCTTTGATTAGATTTGGAATATCAACAAATTCATCCACTTGGTGGGCTACATCTTTCTCACCTGGGAATAACATTCCGAACGCTACACCTTTTTTAAGGACACGCGCATAAGTACCGCCGCCAATGGATAGCAATGTTGCCTTTTCACCCGTCTGTCGTTCATATACACGAGATAAACTTTGAATAAGCTCATCCGATTCTTCTATATAATGTGGTTTTGAATTTGATGTAACATCGACGGCGATTCCTTTGTCACTCATTATCGTCTGGCACTGTGTCAATTGTTTCTCAAAATCATAGGTCACGGAGTATCGTAAGCTGACATCCACCGTTCCGCCTTTAGCAGGATCAAAAGAAATGATGCCTGCATTCAAGGTTGTATCTCCTGACATTTCATCATTGTAGTTCAAACCGAATGCATTTCCTCTAGAATCTTTAAAGAATGCTGTGGAAACAAATTCAACAAAAGTCTTCGATCCAGCAGTTGTCACAACATCTTTCAGGAATTCAGCCAGATACACACCCGCATTTATGCCATCATTTGGTTCCATGGCATGCGCTGATTTCCCTTCCAATGTCATTTGAATGGTACCATCTTTTCTTTCAATAGAACCTTGCAGTTGATGTTGCTGCGTGAACTGTTCAAATTCCTGTTCAATTGTATCTAGTTCACCATATACAACAGCTGTTGCCAAATCAGGAACCATGTTTGTACGTGTCCCTGCTTGGAATGATTGCAACTGCTCTTCCTGCTCTACCTTGGCCGTAGTGAATTTTAAAGTAGAAATGCCTTTTTCTGCGTTGATAATTGGGAAATCGGCATCAGGAGCAAACCCAATATGCGGCATTTCTTCTTTTTCAAAATAACGTTTTACGCATCGGAATCCACTTTCCTCGTCTGTTCCGATAATTAATCGCACCCGTTTATTTAACGGTATTCCAGCTTCTTTCACCATTTTCATAGCCATCCAAGCAGCCATTGTTGGGCCTTTATCGTCAATGGCACCTCTTCCATACAAACGGTCATTTTCGATATGACCTTCAAACGGAGGATAAGTCCAACCTTTGCCTGCTGGCACCACATCAACATGTCCTAAAATACCAAGAAGTTCTTCTCCTTCTCCCATTTCAATGTGCCCAGCCATTTGATCGACATTTTTCACTTGCATTCCCGCTTGCTGACCTTTTTGAAGCATCCACTCTAGCGCCTTTAGCGGCTCGGGTCCAAACGGGTGATCTGTTGACGATTGTGTTTCATCCAGAACACTGGGAATTTGTATCAGTTGTTGTAATTCTGCTAATAGTTCATCCTGTCTTTTGTGTGCTTCTTCCATCCAATTAATCACGTTTGAATTCCTCCTGCCACTTTCTTAAAGCTATTCTACACTTTTCTTCGAAAAATCATAGGGGGCAATTCCACTTTCTTTTTATACGAACATTATAGTACTTTTATGCAAAAATCGTTCGTTTTTATATGTCAATATTGTAAAGACACTGTAAATTTTAGATATAATACTAGAATTATTGAGCTTTTTACTATATAATCGAATTGTCAGATAACAGTAGTCTGACGAACTAATAGAAAAGGGGCTGTTTACGGCACTCTATTCAATATAGTGGAGTCTACTTTAAGACTCATAATATCGTCCGCTAGTCTTTTGCCAAGAGAACATAAGATGAAGGAGTGGTTCTACATTGAAACCAACTACTGATCGGATGCTCAATCGTATTAAAGATGTGTACATGTTTATCCGAGATCATGGGATTGTTACGACACAAGACTTAGTCGATGAATTCGGCATCACTCCTCGCACCGTTCAAAGAGATTTGAATGTGTTAGCCTTTAATGACTTGGTCAGCAGTCCAAGTCGAGGCAGATGGACAACGACGAACAAACGCGTAAAAATGACATCTTAGACTACTTAATCAAGGTAAAAAAGAATGACCGAGAAAATCTCGGTCATTCTTTCTGTTGTAATACTTCTAATTCAGCTTCTGTTAATGGACGATAATCGCCGAGCTCGAGAGTTTCATCCAATTGAAGAGAACCCATACGCATCCGTTTTAGATACGTCACTTTTTTACCTACGGATTCAAACATTCGTTTTACTTGATGAAATTTCCCCTCCATAATCGTCAACTCGATTTCAGACACTTCACCACTTGACAAGATAGTCAATTCACCAGGTTTTGTGAAATACCCATCATCAAGCGTGACACCTTCTTTAAACTTCTTCACATCATCATCTGTTACTCGCCCATCAATAGTGGCGAAATATAATTTCGGCACATGTTTTTTCGGCGATAAAAGCTGATGGGATAGATGGCCGTCATTCGTCAGAATCAACAGACCTTCCGTGTCTTTATCCAAGCGTCCTACCGGAAAAGGTTTAAAATGTTGCGCCACTGGATCAAGTAAATCAATGACGGTTTCATCTTTTTTATCTTCCGTGGCAGAAATGACACCAGGTGGTTTGTTCATCATTAAATAAATAAACTCTGTATAAATAACTTCTTCCCCATAAACAACGATCGAATCTTTTTCCGTATCGACGTGCATGGAGACATCCTTCGCAGAAACGCCGTTTACTTCAACTGCTTTTGATTTAAGCAAAAGCTTTACTTCTTTTCTGGAACCATAGCCCATATTTGAAAGTAATTTATCTAACCTCATAAAAGAACCACCTTAAAAACCAAATTTCTTCGTATATTTCGTTAATCGTTCACCAAATAATTTCTGCGCAATTCCCAAACGAAGGGCAATGGCTCCATAAACTAGTGCACCAATTGCACCTACAATTAAGATAATCAACATAGCCCCGAATTTAGATTCGGCAGGCATGATCTGAATTAGCACCATGCGAGTGATGACAGCGGCAATAAACATCGCTACGTTTATCCCGGTAATGAGAACGATTCTTCTTACCAATAAAATGGAACGGTAGTTTTGCGTTACAACCAATACAGCAAAGTTCATAAAGATTGCAACACTGTATCCAATAATTGTCGCTGCAATAGCCCCGTTCGTTTCCCATAAGCTGATTAACGGAATGTTCAACGCCAATTTAATTAATAATCCAACCAACAAGTTGAGAATGATCCATCTCTGTTGATTGATACCTTGTAAAATGGCAGCAGTTACAGGGAACAGACTGAATAGAATGGCAACAGGCAAGTAATGCGCCAGAATATCTGAGCCTACTGCACTTTTTTCATAGAATAAGTGATAGAGTTCAGGAGCCAGAACCGTCATTCCAATCACAGCAGGCATCGTAAGGAAATATAGGATTTGGAATGTCTGATCAAGCGTTCGTGACAATTGCTTATGCTCATTGGTCGTGAAATATTTAGTTACCAAAGGTATCAATGCCATGGAGAATCCGGTCGCAAGCATGACAGGAATCATAACCAATTTATGTGCCGTGAGATTCAGAATACCCAAATAATCGGTTTTCAAGGAATGTCCTGCATCACTCATTGCACGATTGAATGTTAATAAATCCACAAATTGGAACAGTGGATTAGCAACTCCCAAAAATACTACGGGAATTGCATAAACCAAAATTTCTTTATACATATCTTTTAAATTCACATCGTAAGAAGCTGTAGATTTTTCAAGTAAATTGTCATATTCCGGTTTCTTTTTCCGCCAATAATAATACAGCACAACTATACCGCCAAGTGCACCGACAAATGCGGATAGTACAGCTACTTGAATGGCTTCTTTTGGTGTTCCACCAAAAACATTCAAGACCAGGAAAGTGCCCCCAAGTAAAAAGATAATCCGTACGATTTGTTCAATCAATTGAGAAGATGCTGTTGGCATCATGAAACTATACCCTTGGAAGAATCCTCGAAGCAAGCTCATAAAAGGAACAGCAATCAATGCAAAACTAACCCATTGAATGGCATCCGTCACGTCTCCAACCGTATATATTTTCTCATTCTCAGCGATGGTAACCCTTGCAAGTGGTTCCGCAAAGAAATATAAAAACAAAAACGATAGGAATCCTGTGACCAGCATCGCCATTAAACCGGATTTTAATAATCTTCTGCCTGTTTCATAATCCCCTAAAGAATTATATTTGGAAACAAACTTTGAAAAAGCCAAAGGCGCACCGGAAATCGCTACTGCTAGCATAAGATTGTATGGAATATATGCATATTGGTACAGCCCAATATTCTCTTCTCCAACCATCGAGTAAAATGGGATGATATAAATAACCCCTAATATTTTCGAGAGGAATAGACCAATCGTCAGAATGGCCGTACCTTTATATAAATTATTTGACATGTTTAACTTCCTGACCTCTAAATTTTAAAACCTACAGGATATTTTACCCCTCGAACATGAAAACCACAAATGGTTTATAATAAAGAAAAAAGAAGAAAGTGTGTTTATCCCATGTATGATGTAATAATTGTCGGAGGCGGTCCCTCTGGATTAATGGCGGCCATTGCTGCTGGTGAAATTGGCAAGAAAGTATTACTTCTTGAAAAAGGTACGAAACTTGGAAAAAAATTAGCGATATCCGGCGGTGGACGTTGCAACGTTACGAACCGATTATCCCAGGAAGAAATTGTGAAGCACATTCCCGGTAATGGACGGTTCCTGTATAGTCCTTTCTCGGTTTTCAATAATGAAGACATCATTACTTTCTTTGAAGGTCTTGGTGTTGAGCTGAAAGAAGAAGATCATGGGCGCATGTTCCCTGTTTCCAATAGGGCTCAGGATGTTGTCGATACTTTAGTACGCCAATTGGAAAAGTTGCGTGTAGAAGTACTATTCGAAAGACCCGTTGCGAAACTTTTGATGAACGAAGATAAAATTCTTGGCGTCCGTCTGAAAAGTGGACAAGAAATCTTAAGTAAATCCGTTGTACTCGCTGTTGGAGGGAAAGCTGTCCCTCAAACAGGATCGACTGGCGACGGTTACCCATGGGCACAGCGTGCAGGACATACAGTCACCACCTTATATCCAACTGAAGTACCGTTGTTGTCTGATGAAAAATTCATTCGTTCAAAAGAATTGCAAGGACTCGCACTTCGTGATGTAGCGGTCTCTGTCTTGAATAAAAAAGGAAAAGTGTTGATTACCCATCAAATGGACATGTTATTTACCCATTTCGGTTTAAGCGGTCCCGCTATTTTACGTTGCAGTCAATTTGTCGTCAAGGAACGCATGAAAAACGGGGAATCCCCTGTTGATATGGTTATCGATTCCTTACCGCAAGAAAATGCGGAGTCAACTTTCCAGATGCTGGTCAAGTTGATGAAAGAAGATGCCAAGAAATCAGTAAAAAATGTTTGGAAAGGCGTTGCGCCTGAACGTTGGCTGTTGTTTTTATTAAATCGAGCTGGCATCGAATCGAATGAAATCGGTGCTAACCTGTCCAATGAAAAAGTTCGAGCTTTAGCCAGCTTGTTGAAATCATTTTCGATGAAAGTAAATGGCACTCAACCTATCGAAAAAGCGTTCGTTACCGGTGGTGGTGTTTCTGTAAAAGAAATTGAACCGAAGACGATGGCTTCCAAGAAAAAGCCTGGTCTGTATTTCTGCGGTGAAATTTTGGATATTCACGGCTATACTGGCGGGTACAACATTACCTCCGCTCTCGTTACCGGGAAAATTGCTGGCATGAGCGCTGCGCAATACGCAAAAACTATTCCATATGTACCGGTTGAATATAAATAATCATTACACAACTAACGAAAAACGGAGCGAAGTGATCCAGTCACTTTGCTCCGTTTTTTAATTACCTCTCACTTATTTTTGTTGGCTCATGCGGAACATGCGGTCAGCGCAAACGTAATGTTCTAAACCCTAGTAAGATATAAGAATCAAAAAAGGAAAGAGGCAAGTGATTTTGTCACTTCCCCCTTTCCATAACATTATTGCGTAATCTCTCGCATCTTCTTATCCAGCAGTTGAAATGCGTGCTTTAATTCACTTTTTGGTACACTCTCATACAAATCACCAATGCTCAATTCAAAATCACATCTTTCATCTGATGTTTCTCTTAAATACCTGGTTAAACCAATACCTGTTTCAATGTGTATTTCTGCCAACAAACGTTCCATGGTTTCCTTTGCGCCACCAAAATAGATGTGGAACATATTAGAAACAGGCATCAATGGTAATGTTTCCACTCCATGACATGAGTTGAAAAGTTCGGCAAGTTCCTTTGCATCCTCATAATATTGCCCCATTTTCTCTGATCTTTGATCAAAATAATGATCGGCACTGATGATATATGGGTACAGACTGATTAAATCTCCCCCATGACGTCGTTTCCAAATCTTTGATTCTTGTGCAAAGTCTTGATCACCGGCCAGAATAGCCCCCGCAATTCCACCTATCCCTTTATAAACGGATATATATACGCTATCAAATAAACTACAGATMTCAGTTGCAGTTTTTTGATAATAAGGAAGTATTTCAAGAAGTCGTGCCCCATCTAAATGCAACTTGATTCCTTTCTCACGACAATGACTGGATATTTTTTTCAGTGTTTCATACGTCGGTAATTGACCGCCTATTTCACGCTGAGGCAATTCCAGCAATAAACAAGCTATTTCCTCGTCCATAGTGAGCACATCATTCAGTTCAATTACCCTGTTCTTGTCCGCCAACAATACCGTTTCGATATGGTGCAATTCCTTCAAGCCATCTTGCTCATGAATTTCCAGATGGCTTAATGGATGATAAGCCACTTTTCTCTGGCATTTTTTGTCGCACCAGATACGCAATGCGATTTGCTGTGCCATTGTGCCACTTGGAAAGAAGACAGCTGTTTCTTTTCCTAAATACGCTGCCATCTTGGCTTGAAAAGCTTCAATTATTTCGCCTCTTCCGTACATATCGCTCACTGTCTGGCCATCGAAAGAGTCGAATGCCTCTTTCAATATTTGAATATTTCTTGTACCGTGTCCATCAATTTGATATTTAGTTTGTTTAAAAGAATCCATTAGAAGATTAGTTTGGCTCATTGTTTTTATCCTCCCATTCTTTCTACCTATCTATTTAGTATAGCACTTGAGCATGGCATGTATGAGATGCTGTCCATTTCACTTAAGATGAATGTTGTGTATTCCAAATGACACATCTATACTGAACTTATATAAAGCATGAATATTCAAAACTATAGGAGGAAGTAATATGAAACTAGGAGCATTTTCTGTAAGTTTGAGTGTAAAAGACATTAATAAATCAAAATCATTTTACGAAGATTTAGGGTTTGAAGTCTTCGGTGGGGACATTACTCAAAATTGGCTTATTATGAAGAACCAAGGTTGCGTAATAGGGCTGTTCCAAGAAATGTTCGAAAAGAACATTCTGACTTTTAATCCAGGATGGAATCAAAATGCCGAGAATCTTGATACGTTTACGGACATTCGAGAACTGCAGAATCAGCTTAAAGCAAAAGGAATTAAAATACTGACTGAAGCAGATACATCAAGCGTTGGACCAGCCAGTTTTACAATTGAAGATCCAGACGGTAATCCTATTCTCGTGGATCAACACGTATAAAGAACAGATAATGTGGGACAACTACTTTTTTCGGAACGATCGCAACTTCACCATCTAATCAACAAAAATAAACCCCAGTCATTTAAATGACTGGGGTTTTCGCTTATCCTGCAAAATATAGTGCAATGGCGAATGAAATCAGTGAAATGATAAATACACTGAGTGCCATCCTTTTGTTGGATTTAGAAATTTCCGGGTGACGCAGTATCGTGAAAATCTTCCAGGAAAATGCGATGACGACAAGTATTAAAACAACATGTATCGGTTCCATTAGCCGACCACTATGTTCACAAGCTTACCAGGAATGGCAATGACTTTTTTGATTTCTTTTCCATCAAGAATTTCAATCACTTTTTCGTCTTGTAATACTGCTTTTTCCAACTCATCTTTTGTGAAGTCTTTACTAACGACCATTTTCGTGCGAACCTTACCATTGAATTGGATAGCCATTTCAATTTCGTTTTCCACTAGTTTGGATTCATCGAATGTCGGCCAAGCCACGTAAGAAATCGTTTCGCTGCCTCCAAGTTTTTCCCAAAGCTCTTCTGCCACGTGTGGTGCTACAGGAGCAAGTAGCTGAACGAATCCTTTTACATATTCAACAGGAATTTGTGGTGCTTTGTAAGCATCATTGATAAAGACCATCATTTGCGAAATCGCTGTGTTGAAACGGATTCCTTCGTAGTCTTCCGTCACTTTCTTCACTGTCTGATGATACACTTTTTCGAGTGTTCCATCATTTGACTCAACAATCTTACCGCTGATTGTACCATCTTCATTTACGAACAAGCGCCAGATGCGATCTAGGAATCGACGGGCACCGTCAAGTCCATTTTCTGACCACGCAATGGACGCATCCAATGGCCCCATGAACATTTCGTATAAACGAAGAGTGTCTGCACCGTGGCTTTCCACGATATCGTCAGGATTCACGACATTCCCTTTTGATTTGGACATTTTTTCGTTATTTTCGCCCAAAATCATTCCTTGGTTGTAAAGTTTTTGGAATGGTTCTTTAGTTGGCACAACGCCAATATCATACAACACTTTATGCCAGAAACGAGCGTAAAGTAAGTGAAGAACCGCATGTTCAGCTCCACCGATATAAATATCGACAGGCAACCATTGTTTAATCAATTCTGGGTCTGCGATGGCTTGATCATTGTTTGGATCAATATAGCGCAGGTAATACCAGCAGCTACCTGCCCAGTTTGGCATTGTATTCGTCTCACGACGGCCTTTCATGCCCGTTTTCGGATCAACAACATTTACCCATTCGTCTATTTTAGCAAGTGGTGATTCACCTGTTCCACTTGGTTTAATATCATTAGATTTCGGTAAAATCAGTGGAAGTTCTGATTCATCAATAGCTGTTATTGAACCATCTTCCCAGTGAATTACAGGAATCGGCTCTCCCCAGTAACGTTGACGGCTGAATAACCAATCACGTAGGCGATATGTTACTTTCTTTTCGCCAGTTCCTTTTTCTTCAAACCAAGCAATCGCTTTTTCAATTGCTTCCGTTTTGTCCAGACCATTCAAGAAATCAGAGTTTACATGCTCGCCTTCTCCTGCATACGGTTCTTTTGAAACGTCTCCACCTGCAACGACTTCAACGATTGGAAGTTCAAACTGTTTGGCAAATTCATAGTCGCGTTCGTCATGTGCAGGAACAGCCATGATTGCGCCCGTACCATATGAAGCCAGTACATAGTCAGCAATCCAAATCGGCATTTTTTCTCCATTTACTGGATTAAGTGCATAAGCACCTGTAAACACACCTGTTTTGGATTTTGCTAAATCTGTACGCTCAAGGTCGCTTTTCAACTTCACAGATTCAATATATTTTTCTACCGCTTCACGTTGTTCGGCTACGGTAATATCTTTTACCAAAGCATGCTCGGGTGCTAGTACTGCATATGTTGCGCCAAAGATTGTATCCGGACGTGTAGTAAATGCACGGAATGAGTGCTCAGTGCAATCCACTTTGAATGTCAGTTCTGCTCCTTCTGAACGGCCAACCCAGTTACGTTGCATATCTTTAATGCTTTCTGGCCAATCCAGTTCATCCAAATCTTCGATTAAACGATCGGCATATGCTGTAATTTTCAGCATCCATTGCTTCATTGGACGTCTTTCAACAGGATGCCCTCCGCGTTCGGATTTCCCATCAATCACTTCTTCATTTGCAAGCACAGTTCCAAGTGCCGGGCACCAGTTCACTGCCACTTCATCCACATAAGCCAATCCTTTTTTATGTAGCTGAAGGAATATCCATTGCGTCCACTTGTAATAAGAAGGATCCGTTGTATTGATTTCACGTTCCCAATCATAAGAGAATCCAAGTTCCTGAATCTGACGTTTGAATGTTGCAATGTTTTTTGCCGTAAATTCAGCAGGGTCATTGCCTGTATCAAGAGCATATTGCTCTGCAGGCAAACCAAAAGCATCCCATCCCATTGGATGTAACACATTGTAACCTTGCATACGCTTGAATCGGCTCAAAATATCAGTTGCCGTATATCCTTCTGGATGACCTACATGCAGTCCTGCACCTGACGGAAAAGGAAACATATCCAAAGCATAAAACTTTGGTTTTGAAGAATCTTCCCCAGTTTTAAATGTTTTATTTTGATCCCAATACGTTTGCCACTTTTTTTCAATCTGTTGATGTTTAAAATTCATATCTTTTCCTCCTTAAAATAAAGGCTCTGTTAAACAATGCTGTTGATTTTCCGCAAAACAGCTACGCTTTCCTTGGGCGAGTGTCGAGCCTCCTCAGGCCAACAGGATGTTGGTCACGAAGGCGTTGCCACACGAGGTGGCGTTCCTAGCCTTCGTTCCTATATTCGCTTCTGGGGGGTCTCGACTGTCTCGCTTTCCCAAAGGAGTCTTCGCTGTTTTGCTCCATATCACTTACCAGTAAAAAACAACAAAGAAATATAACATAGCCAAAATAAAAAAAACTCTCGTCCATTAGTCAAAAAAGACTAAGGGACGAGAGTTATACGCATACTCCCGCGGTACCACCCAAATTAGCAACAAATATTGCTCAACTTGTTTCCTTAACGCGGAAAACGGCACCGGTTACTACTACTTCACCACTGCAGACTCCAAGGCGAGTTCAATAATTTGTGATACCGACTTGCACCAACCGTCGGCTCTCTACAAAACACAACATTATTTACTGATCCTTTTCACAGTCTTACACTATTGTTTTTTATTGTAATCGAAGTTTTCAAAAAGCACAAGATTTATTGAACAGTATATCCGCCGTCCAGAACAACTGCCTGTCCCGTCATGCCTTTTGCCGATTCGCTGGATAAGAACATCGCTAAATCCGCGATTTCTTTTACATCCAGTAAACGTTTTTGTGGAACCAACGGATAAATAACTTCTTCAAGCACTGATTCAAGGGGCACATTGCGAGTTGTAGCCAAATCTTGCAACTGATTACGCACAAGAGGCGTGTCCACATAACCTGGGCAAATTGCATTTACGGTAATGCCGTCCACTGCTGTTTCAAGAGCTGTAACTTTCGTCAATCCAATCACGCCATGCTTGGCCGAGTTATAGGCTGATTTACCAGCAAACCCTACTAATCCGTTGATTGAGGCCATATTGATAATACGGCCGAAGCCTTGTTTGCGCATATGTGGCAATACATTTTTCGTGGCAATAAATGGAGCAGTGAGCATGATTTTTATAAGCAATTCAAAACGTGCAGTTGGGAAATCTTCCAACATGGCAACGTGTTGCATACCAGCATTGTTGATTAAAATATCAAGCTTGCCAAATTGTCTGATGGTTTCATCGATTGAAATGATAATTTCCTCTTCAACAGTTACATCACATTTTAAGCCGATTGCACCTGAACCAAGTGAAGCCGCTGCTTCTTTTACTTTTTCTTCATTCAAATCAGTCAACACCACTTTGGCGCCAGCTTGTGCAAACTCTTGTGCTATTTGAAAACCGATTCCTTGTGCTGCACCAGTAATGAATAACACTTTATCTTTTACCATCATATTTCCCTCCAAAAAAATCAGCCGCACTAGGCGGCTGAGTTCATTTAATTAATTCCAAAACCAAACGAGAATAGTATAATCGCAATTACTACACCGATTGCTGGTGTAACAACTGTAGTTGCAGCTACTGCCCAATAAGCTTGGCTATATTTCTCACCACAAATGGAATGAATAGTTGTGACAACATAGCCATTGTGTGGCAATGAATCAAGCGCTCCAGATGAAATGGCCACAACACGGTGTAACGCTTCAGGGTTAACACCAGCATCCATATAACCTGGTGCTAATAATGGTAATGCAATAGCTTGCCCACCAGAAGCTGAACCAGTCATACCTGCAATTACTGATACCGCTACAGCCGCTCCGATTAAAGGAGAACCAGGAATGCTTGTCATTGCATCAACTGCTACCTGAAATGCAGGCACAGATTTTGCAACTCCACCGAAACCTACAACCGCAGCCGTGTTACCAATAGCGATAATAGCACCTACAGTACCCGCAGAAACTGCTTCCCAAGGTGATTTAAAGTATTTCCAACTAACGATAAACGTTGCAATAATTCCACCCAGCAAGGCAACAATTAATGCGGAAGTTTTTAATTCATTGTGGAAAATGAACGAAATACCCAATACAACCAATAATGGAATCATAGATAGGAATGGATTTGGCAATGGACGGTTTACATCAAAAGTTGGATCCGTTTCACGATCTTCAAAACGTTCACCTTTATTGACTGCTTTCGTGATAAGTTTTTTCAACCACCAATAACCGAAAACTGCCATGAAAGCAGCTACAATTAAACTGACTTCCCAACCTGCAAACTGATCTGTCTTTAAATATGGAATTGGAATCCAGTTTTGAATTTCTGGAGAACCTGCAGAAGTCATTGTAAATGTGACAGATCCTAAAGCTAATGTCGCTGGAATAAAACGACGTGGTAAATCTGCTTGTTTAAATAAAGAGATAGCCATTGGATATACAGAGAATGCTACGACGAACAAACTAACACCGCCGTAAGTTAAAGCTGCACATGCAAGTACAATTGCAAGCACGGCAAACTTCATGCCTAATTTTGCAACAAACCATTTGGCAACTGAATCTGCAGCACCACTGTCTTCCATTACTTTTCCAAAAACAGCCCCAAGTAAGAACATTAGGTACCAAGCTAAAATGAATGATGTAAAACCTGTCATATAACTGGTAACAAAGTTTGCTGMTCCTTCTTCAACCAACTGAGGAAATAATGGCAGACCACTCATGACGGCAACGAATAATGCAGAAATCGGTCCACCAATAAGAATGTTTACACCTTTTAATGTTAAGAAAATGAGTAAAGCTAGTCCACCAAGGAGGCCGATCATACTTAATACAATACTAGTATCCATTAATAAATTTCCCCCGAAATTTTATTAAGACGTTTTAGAACTGGACGTTTTCTTTTACATTATCCACATTTAAAGAAGCTTCTGTAGAATCAATGACGTCTTGAACAGAGAACCCTTCAAAAACTTCTTTTAGAACCAATCCAGTTGGTGTTACTTCAATCAAAGCACGTTCTGTAATTATTTTATTTACAACGCCTTTACCGGTTAACGGGAGATCACATTGTTTCTTGATTTTGGCTGACCCATCTTTTGCAACATGGTCCATAATCACGATGATTTTCTTGGCACCATGAACTAAATCCATTGCGCCGCCCATGCCTTTAATCATTTTGCCTGGAATCATCCAGTTTGCTAAATCGCCAGTCTCTGAAACTTCCATACCACCTAAAATAGCAACGTCAACATGTCCACCACGAATCATGGCAAACGACTCAGCACTTGTGAAAAATGCAGAACCTGGAATTGTTGTAACCGTTTCCTTTCCTGCGTTAATCAAGTCAGGATCAACTTCATTTTCTGTTGGATACGGTCCGATACCTAGTAATCCGTTTTCAGATTGTAAAACTACTGTTTTGTTAGGAGAAATATAGTTTGCAACCAAAGTTGGCATCCCAATTCCTAAGTTCACGTAGTTTCCGTCTTCAATTTCTTGTTCAGCTCGAATAGCTATACGATCCCTAACATTTACTTTTCCCATGCTGTTTGTCTCCTCCTGTCTTATGAACGAGTCGTTAAACGTTCAATCCGTTTTTCTTGTGATGCTTGCAGTAGTCCTTGTACATAGATGCTTGGTGTTTGAACTGTGTTCGGATCCAAATCACCTGTTTCAACAATTTCTTCCACTTCTGCAATGGTGAATTTCCCTGCAGCCGCCATCATCGGATTAAAGTTTTGCGCTGTTTTGTTATAAACAAGATTCYCAAACTTATCAGCTTTCGCAGCACGAACAAGTGCAAAGTCAGCTCGCAATGCTTCTTCAAGTACATATTCCTTACCGTCAAAATCACGAATTTCTTTTCCTTCAGCAATGGTTGTACCAACGCCTGCCGGAGTAAAGAATGCAGGAATGCCAGCACCGCCCGCACGAATTTTTTCAGCTAAAGTCCCTTGTGGCGTCAACTCCACTTCGATTTCGCCAGATAATACTTGGCGTTCAAATTCCTTGTTTTCACCAACATATGAACCGATCATCTTTTTTATTTGTTTATTTTTCAATAAAAGACCAAGTCCCCAATCATCTATTCCACAGTTATTCGAGATAACGGTTAAATCGGTTACTCCTTTATCAACAAGAGCAAGAATCAATTTTTCGGGTATTCCAACCAGTCCAAAACCACCGACCATTAATGTCGCACCATTTTGAATTTGTTGTACAGCCTCTTCTGCAGAAGAATAGATTGGCTTCATGTGTTTTCCTCCTTACAAGAATTCATTTAATTAATTGTATAAAAGCGCTTTCATAGCTATTAAAACAGATACGGAATTTTCACGCAATAGAAGTTGTGACAACTAATTGTCGAAATTCCTCGTCTTCAAGTCCGAAATTTCGGACTGTTTAGAAGTCTATTTAATATGAATAGAGATTTTGTCGAAATTAGTAGTCCTATTTTTCGGATTTACGTCCGTTTATTCGGAATTAGGTCATAAGTTATATTTTTTTATTTTTTCATAAAGTGTCGAACGACTCAGTCCTAATTGTTTGGCTATTATCCTTTTATCCTTTTCATCTTGCAATGCATGTTGAATCATCATTTTTTCAAGATCTTCAATTGCATCCTGCAAGTTGACGAACTGAGTTACGGGTTTTTTTCGAACTTGTTTCAATTGTTCCGGTAATGCAGTGGGTTCTATTATCTCGTGCTCGGCTAAATAAACTGCCGCTTGAATGACATTTTGCAATTCGCGAACATTGCCGGGCCAATGGTAGTTTTGTAAATACTCTCTTGTTCGGCTCGACAGGACAAGTCTGCGTTTACCAGCCTTTAATATGTATTGCTGCAGAAAGGTATTAGCCAGTTCTGTGAAATCTTCCATTCGCTCACGTAACGGGGGAATACGTAGCGTAATGGCTTGTATTCGATAATATAAATCTTCTCGGAATTTGCCTTGTTCAATTAAATGTTCCAAAGGACGATTGGTTGCTGCAAGTATTCTAACGTTTACCTGTTTCGTCATATTAGAGCCAATGGGTTCAATTTCACCTTCCTGTATAGCGCGTAATAGCTTCGCTTGAATGGTCAGTGGCATTGCACCAATTTCATCAAGAAACAAGGTGCCATTATCGGCAAGTTCAAAGCGTCCTTTTCGATGATGCTTTTCGGGCTCTAAATAGGCACCAAAAATCTCCGATTCCAATAAATCCTCTGGGATTGCTGCACAATTAATTTTCACAAAGGGAAATTCGGCACGCTCCGATCGTTCATGGATACTTTGAGCGAATAGTTCTTTTCCCGTCCCACTTTCGCCTTCTATCAGTACGGACAAATCACTTGGGGCAATCATTTGTATTGTTTCTTTGATCGAACGAATCGCTTTCGAACTACCTTTGATATCTTCAAGACGATATAATTTGTTCGGTGCTTCATGCGAAGTCATGTTAATTTTGTCCATGGTAGTCCTAACGTGTGAACTAAGCTTTTTCCAATCGTTCATATCCCGAAAAACAACGCTTCCAAAAGCACCGACAATTTCTCCATCCACTATTAAAGGTACGCGATTAGCCAGCATATATGTCCCTTTTATGTAATGAGGAGATGCTTGGTGTGCCATTCCGGATTTAATAACTTCGTGCATTTTTGTATTTTCGATTACTTCATCCACAGGTTTTCCGATGGCTTGATCTCGTGGCACCTCTAAAAACCGGCAATAGTCTTCGTTGATATAAAGGATTCGTGAATTTTTATCTACCACGACAAACCATTGAAAGGCGTTCTCCAATATTTGTGCAAGAACAGACTCCGGTAATTGTTGTAATACTGACTTCATTTTGCTCACCCTAACTTTGCGATTCGTTCCATTCTATTTTCCCAAAGAATACGCAATTATGCAAAAAAGCGAAGAGCCTAAGTAGGCTCTTCACTTTCTTTTCTTAAGGTTATATTTAACTTTTCTATTATTATCATAGATTTCATGATAGATGTAATTGCACTCTTACTACCTATGCCATCATGCAACAGAAAAGTACATGTACTCTTTCAATTCTTATTCAACATCTACTGCATTCTTTAACATTGCCTTTTTAAGTGGACGATCATAGTAAAGGCTTGGGATGATAGCCAATGCCATGAATGACGTCAAGATTAAAAACATAGCTGTCATACCATACTGATCGACCAGGACTCCACCTACAAAAGGACCCAGCATTCTGCCAACAGTCGCTGTACTGTTAACAATTCCCTGATAGAATCCTTCCCTGCCCTTAGGTGCCAGCTGACTTGCTAAAGTCGGCACAGCGGGCCACACAAACATCTCCCCAATGGTCAATATCACCATCGCTGTTACGAACATCGAAAATACTTGTGCATATCCAACGACGATAAATGAAATCATCATGATGACAATACCTAAAACCAACTGAGCTTTTACACGGTGTTCAAGTCTTTTGACAATCGGTTGAATGATTGGCTGGGCAGCTAAAATGAGCAACCCATTAATTGTCCATAGCAAACTGTAATGCTTCAGTGTCAGTCCCAGCTCCTGAGTATACGTCGCAATAGTTGACTGCCATTGCACATACACTAGCCAACATAGTAAATAGCCGCTAGTGACGATAAGCAAGGCATAAAACGGTGCTTTGTTACGTATCTTTTTCCCTTCATTAATGACGGAAGTATGCATATTCGGCGAAATATTAAACTTTCGATAGCCAAAAAACGCAATGAAAAAGAACACAATATACATGCCTAAATTCGCAATGAAAATATAATCAAAACTAGCATCCGCGATAATTCCAGCTACTGCTGGACCGATAGCTACACCCAAATTTTGTGCAAGATAGATCGCATTGAACGCTTTCCTCCCACCTTCCGGCCAGGCAGTTCCCACCATCGCATACATACTAGGAAAGACAATACCTCCACTGAATCCTATAATCGTCAGGAACCACACATAATGCGGCCAACCGTGCCATAGAGTTAACCCAATCAGACCAATTATAGTAATGACAATTCCAAGCATGATGGATTTATACCCACCAATACGGTCAAACAAATAACCACCGAGTAAATTACCGAAGATTCCTGCACCTGCATTCGCCATTAAAACCAACCCTGCCACTGACAGACTTTTTCCTAAATGTTCATGTAAATATATAGTATTTAAAGGCCATAAAAACGAGCTACCCGTGACATTGACGAGCATACCTATTATTAAAAGCCATACACTTCTAGGCATGACAATTCCTCCATTATTTCGAAATCCTAAATAATTGTAGTCTTTTTTGGGCAATCCAACAAGATGTCTCAAATAATACAAGTATTCTGCTTTTTGGGTGCATGGGTTTTCTAAGAGAATCATGATAAAATACCCTTTTAGAGGAGTGGATGCATAAATGAATTTCCCTTTTCCTTCTGACGGGAAGCGATACTACACTTGGAACCGTCATTTACGAAACGAATTTGGTTTCAAAGTATTTAAAGTAGCATTAGACGCTGGATTTGATTGTCCAAATAGGGACGGAACAGTGGCTTTCGGAGGTTGCACTTTCTGCAGCGCGGCGGGCTCAGGAGATTTTGCTGGTGACCGTGTAGATTCGATTGACGTTCAATTTGAAGAAGTGAAAAATAAGATGCATAAGAAATGGAAAGACGGAAAATATATGGCTTATTTTCAGGCTTACACGAATACACATGCGCCGCTCCCTGTATTAAAAGAAAAATTCGAAGCTGCTTTAGCACAGGAAGGCGTTATCGGTTTATCGATAGCAACACGCCCCGATTGTCTGCCAGATGATGTCGTGGAATATCTGGCTGAATTGAACGAACGTACCTATCTATGGGTAGAACTTGGTCTTCAGACCGTTCACGAACGGACAGCAAAGTTAATCAATCGTGCACATGATTATGCTTGTTATGTCGAAGGAGTTCAGAAACTCCGCAAACATGGCATTAACGTATGTGCCCATATTATTAATGGTCTGCCTCTTGAAGCTAAAGAGATGATGATAGAAACTGCCCGTGAAGTATCCAAACTGGATGTCCAAGGAATTAAAATCCATTTGCTTCATTTACTGAAGGGAACACCTATGATCAAACAATACGAAAAAGGATTGGTCGAGTTTATGGACCAGGACGCATATGTCCAACTCGTTGCCGATCAGCTTGAACTTCTGCCACCTGAAATGGTAATTCATCGTATTACCGGAGATGGACCAATTAATTTAATGATTGGGCCCATGTGGAGTGTCAATAAATGGTCTGTACTGAATGCAATCGATGCTGAACTTGTTCACCGGGACAGCTGGCAAGGCAAACATTTCTAAGAGAAGGTGACCATAAAATGAAACTCGAAAGGGTTCTCCCCTATGTGAAAACATTATTAAAAAGCTCAGTTTCTCCTGGAGATACTGTTGTAGACGCAACCGCTGGGAATGGCCATGATACCCTTTTTCTCGCACAGCTGGTCGGACCGACTGGAAAAGTGTATGCTTTCGATGTTCAGGAAGAGGCAATTGAAGCAACACGATTACGATTAGGTGAATGGCAGGAATGTGCTACGGTCATACAGGATGGTCACGAGAAAATCACCCAATATGTAACGAATGAAATATCTGCCGCCGTTTTCAATCTCGGATATTTTCCAGGTGCAGACCATTCCATCATCACAAAACCGAATACAACCATTCAAGCAATCACTGGTTGTCTGGATTTATTAAAAGTCGGTGGAATCATTGTGTTGGTCGTATACCATGGACATGAGGGGGGCGATGTGGAGCGTGACGCTTTGCTTGATTATTTACAAACACTACCTCAATCATTTGTCCATGTACTGAAATATGAATTTATCAATCAACAAAATCATCCTCCGTTTGTTGTGGCGATTGAGAAAATGAAGCATCTTACATGACCTTAAGGTAAGCTATTTAGCTTTCCTTAAGGTTTTTTGCATATTTTTAAGAGGATTGGAAAAACTAGGGTTATCATTTTTCCCTAAGGAGATTTCTATGCCAAAAATCCAATCCATCAGTTCATTCCTTCCTCCATATTCCTATTCCCAAGAAGAAGCCTCGACATTATTGAAAAATTTATTTACCGATCACTACGAAGATTTGGAACGGATGCTCAAAGTATTTGAAAATGGCGAAATTGAATCCCGTCAATTTTGCGTGCCAATGGAGTGGTTTGAACATCCTCATGATTTGGAGGAACGCAATCGACTATACATCGAACTTGCCACTTCCTACGGTGCTTTAGCTATTAATGCCTGTCTGCAAAACCAGGAGTTTTTGGAAGAGTCCGTTCATCCTTCCGAGATTGACGGTATTTTATTTATTTCTAGTACCGGTTTTTCGACACCGAGTATCGAGGCGCGAATTTTAAATCAACTTCCATTCTCTGATTATGTCAAACGCATCCCGATTTGGGGACTGGGGTGTGCAGGCGGTGCATCAGGATTAAGTCGCGCATTTGACTATTGTCTTGCTTATCCGAAAGCGAAAGTACTCGTGCTATGTGTGGAATTATGCAGCTTAACATTTCAGCCAAATGACTACTCAAAGAGCAATTTAATTGGGGCATCTTTATTTGCAGATGGAGTAGCTTGTGCATTGATTTGCGGAGACGACGCAGCCATTCAATCCAAGAAACCTTGTCCTACATTTGTCGCCACATCTTCAAAAACAATGGCCAATTCCGAAAATGTGATGGGATGGGATATGAAAAACGATGGATTGCATGTCGTCTTTTCCAAAAGCATTCCTTCCATTATTGAAAAGTGGCTCGAGCCATTCGTTACAGAATTTTTGGCAGAACACCACTTGACTTCTAAACAGCTAGACCATTTTATTGCCCATCCTGGTGGCAAGAAAGTGCTGACTGCATACGAAAAATCGCTTGGGTTTGACTCATCCAAAACCGATATTTCAAGGGAAATTTTAAGAAAACACGGGAATATGTCTTCGCCCACCGTTCTTTATGTATTGGAAGCTTTCATGAAGATGGATTGTTCTCCAGGAGAAAAAGGTTTGTTGGCGGCACTTGGACCTGGATTCAGTGGAGAATTGGTGATGCTGGAATGGCAATAGAAACAATTATTTTCTCCAGTATAGTGGGATTTGTTATTGTGCAAAGAATAGTTGAGCTTTTTGTCGCACGCAATAATGAGCGATGGATTCGTGGTCAAGGAGGATACGAAGTCGGTGCGAGGCACTATCCTTACATGGTAGGCATACATGTTGGCTTTTTCCTTAGTCTAATTTTTGAATTTTTGATGTTCGAGCGCGAACTCCCCTCTCTTTGGCCTGTGCTATTTATTATTTTTGTAGGTCTGCAAATCATGCGCGTATGGGTAATCGCTTCACTTGGAAGGTTCTGGAACACAAAAATCCTTGTCTTACCTGGTGCGCATGTCGTTAAAAAAGGACCCTTCCGCTTCTTAAGACACCCTAATTATGTCGTCGTTTCATTGGAAATTTTAGTGATTCCCTTAATGTTTGGGGCTTACTTTACAGCACTGATATTTGCTTTATTAAATTTAATTATTTTGTGTGTGCGCATCCCGATGGAAGAAGCAGCTTTACGGGAAGTTACGAATTACAAAGAAGTCTTCTAATATACGATTTCCCTACGCAAAAAGGCTGACCCTAATAATGAGTCAGCCTTTTACTATTTTTAATTTATTTTTCAAACACAATCTCTCCGGCTATGATTGTTTTCACGACTTTTGCTTCCAGAACTTGTTCATCTGGTCCGTCAAATAAATCTCGATCAAAGACGGTAAAATCCGCGTCAAAGTTCTTCTTAATGTAGCCTCTTTCATGTTCCTTGCCAATAGCCATTGCACTGCCAATCGTATATAGGGCAATCGCGTCATATCGACTGAGTTTTTCCTGTGGTTGATACCCGTCATGTGTGTCTCCAGGGCTCTTCCTTGCAATGGCTGCATATAAACCGAGTCGTGAATCCACTTCTTCTATTGGAGAATCTGAACCTCCGCTGCATGTAATTCTACGGTCCAATAGCTTTTTCCAAGCATACGCCCAGTCAAGTCGAGTTTCTCCCAACCTCTCTTTAACCCACGGAAAGTCCGATGTAACAAAACTTGGTTGTATATCGAGTACAATATCGAGTTTCTCCATACGGTCTACTAAATCCTCGCGTAATACATTCGCATGAATTAAACGATCTCGTTTCCCTTCTCGGACAGGATGTTTTTCTATAGCGGATACAATCATATCCATCCCCATATCACCAATTGCATGCACAGCTACTGCTTCACCATAAGAACGAGCTCTTGCCACGAGGGCATTCAATTCTTCTTGAGTATGAATTGAAATACCTGAAGTTGACATGTCGTCGGCATATGGCTGACTCAGCAAGGCAGTTCGCCCTCCGAGGGAACCATCAATAAATATCTTCATGGCGCCTGGTTCAATCCAAGGTTGATCATACGTTGCTTCATGCATCATCTCTTCAAAGACTGTATGATGGCGAAGTAAATTCACACGGAATTTGCGGTCATTTCCGATGACTGTTTTAAACGCTTGTAACGGTCGGTTGTAATCACCGTAATAACTCATATCTTCGGTATGAACGCCTGTAAAGCCTCGCGATACCAAATCGGTCAAAGCCGTTTCTAAAGAAATGACCAATTGTGTAACAGAGACTTCAGGAATATGTTTTTCTATAAAAGCCATAGCCCCGTCCAATAAGTATCCAGTTGGTTCGCCTTCATCGTCTCTGACTATGACACCATCTTCCGGGTCGGGAGTATCTTTTGTAATTCCCGCCAGCTTAAGTGCAACTGAATTTACAATCATAGCATGTCTGCAAATTCGCTTTAACACAATCGGTGAATTAGAAAGCTCGTCCAGTTCGTAGCGGGTAAGTATTTTTTGGTTGTCAAAATTATTTTCATTCCATCCTTCAGCAAGGAACCATTCTCCTTCTGGATGATTGATCAGAAGATTTTTCAAATCTGCCGTCATTTCAGTTGGAGACATATATTTAGATAAATCAATACGACGCAATTTATCACCATGACCAATCATATGTATATGGCTGTCCACAAATCCAGGATAGACAAATGCCCCCTCAAGATCGATATATTGATCTGCATGCTTTTTCATTTCTTCATATAAACCGGTATTGATAATTTTGCCGTTCTCGACCAAAACTGCATCAATAGTATGTTGTGAATCTTTCATCGTATAAAATGTTGCATGATGAAAACAGATTTTTGTCATGATGGCACCTCCACTTTGTATAATCATAAAACAAAAACCGTCTCATTCACAATGGAATGAAACGGTTATTACTTATTTTTGTTCCTGCGCAGCTTGTTCAAAAGCTCTTGCTACAACTGTATGCACACTCGAATCTAATGGATTTGGTATTAAATCCCTTGGTTTTGTATGAATGGCAATGGCTCGAGCCGCTCCAACTAGTATCGGGTAACTGATGTCAGAACAAAATCGCCCAACTGGAGTTAGGCGATAAATTGTTATTTCTTCAGGTTCTCATTTTTTAAGTTGTCATTATATTCAATCCAGAAATCAGCATTTTTAATGCCTAAGTTTCTCGGATCAAATACTGGATCTTTGCCTTCTTTTTTCTGAGCTTCATAATCTTTAAGAGCAAGAAGAGCGGGCTTAGCTATGATGAGAATTGCAATTAAATTCAACCAGCACATTAAACCTAACCCTACATCGCCTAGTGCCCATGCTAATTTAGCTTCATTTATCGTTCCATAGAACGCTGTTATTAAGATAACAATTTTCAAAACAAAAATACCTATTTTTTCAGCATTGCCTTTCAGTAGATAAGCAACATTGGTTTCTGCCATATAGTAGTAAGCCATAATTGTCGTGAATGCAAAGAAGAACAACGCAATTGCAACAAATCCAGCTCCAATACCTGTTCCCGGCATTGCAAAATCAATTGCCGMTTGCGTGTAGCCAGCTCCAGCATCGACTCCTGGAAGGTTTTCAACAACAAATTCGCCTTCGCCGTCATCCAATTGAACATTGTACATCCCTGTGAATAAAATCATGAAAGCAGTTGCTGAACACACCAACAATGTATCAATGTACACTGAGAATGCCTGAACTAGACCTTGTTTCACCGGATGAGAAACTTCTGCCGCAGCTGCTGCGTGTGGTCCAGTACCTTGACCAGCTTCATTTGAATAGACTCCACGTTTGACGCCCCATGCAATTGCAGCACCAATCATCCCACCGAAAGTCGAGTCAAAGCTGAAAGCACTTGAAAAGATCAATCTAAGAACACTTGGCACTTCAGTAATGTTCATTCCAATAATGATAATTGCCATTAGAATGTATGCTAGCGCCATGAAAGGTACGACAAATTGAGCTACGTTTGCAATACGTTTTACTCCACCGAGAATAATGCCGCCTAGAATGACAACAATTATAGCTCCAGTAACCCATCGAGGCATGTCAAATGCATTTTCCATCCCTATGGCAATGGAGTTCGATTGAATGCCTGGCATCAAAATGGACATAGCCAGTAATGTTGCGAGTGCAAAAATAACTGCATACCACTTCGAGCCGATTCCTTTTTCTATGTAATAAGCAGGACCACCACGGTATTGTCCTTGGTCTTTCACTTTATAAATTTGAGCCAAAGTTGATTCGACAAACGCTGAAGATGCCCCGATAAACGCTATTGCCCACATCCAGAATACAGCCCCTGGACCACCAAATGCAATCGCCGTAGCAACCCCTGCAATATTTCCGGTTCCAACACGACCTGATAATGCAATCGATAATGCTTGGAATGAAGATACCCCGGCATCCGATTTTTCACCTTTGAACATTTGAACAACCATATCCTTGATCAGTCGAACTTGCAAGAAACGAGTAAGGATTGAAAATAATAGACCGATAGCCAAACAGCCATAAATCATCCAAGGTCCCCATAAAAAGTTATTTATTTGCCCAATAAACTCTTCCATCCAATTTCCCCCTTTGTTTGTTCATAATATTGTCACATTATTCACTGTATTACAAAAATGATGTTAGTACAAGGAAAGATTTTATATACTTCTAGATTCTCATTATGCTAACTTCGACTTCTGCAAGGCATAGCGTACATAAATCCAAGTTTCAAAGTTCTAAAAAACAATAGAGGAATATTTTTATTAAAATAGAATTATCATATTGGTAAATGTTCAGGTTTTGAAATTTGGAATCTATTGCTTCCCTTTTTTACAGGGGGCTAATTTTCATGTCAGAATAATTTATTAATCCTTGTAAATCTGCATAATTCATAAATGAAGTCATAAACAAATCCATAGTAAAAGCCTTTCTAATTTTTCATTAGAAAGGCTTTTATTTGTCTTAAACCACATATCCGAGTGAACGCAACACATTATTCACGAATGTCTTCGTGTAATAAAACACATCTTCTCGTTCTGGCTCTTGGAACAGATCATGAAAACAATTTTTCCACTCTTTATATTGTATTTCAGAAAGTTTTTGTTTTTGCAGCCAATTCTTTGCGAATGTCGGATCCGCAATTTTATCCCGCTCTGCAGTCATCATCAAAATAGGAACATCTTGAATGCTTTCTTGTTTGGCAGTTGTTGCTTTCATCAAATGCTGCAACTCCCTGTACCACTTCAAAGTAATGGTCGTGTTATATAGATCATCGTCTTTACCTTGCGTATAAACATCATAATTTCTTGTCAGTTTTTTAATGGTTATTTCATGAGTACTTTTGACGTTTTCAGCTAGCTTCCCCATGTTGGCTAAAGCACTGGAAAGTTTCGATGCATGAATATGTAAATGCATCCAAGGAGATGTCAGAATTATTCCAGCACATTCAATTGATTTTTCCTGAAGCACTTGCATGACTAAAGTTGCACCTAACCCGTGACCCATAATAAAAACGGGTAAGTTATATGTAAGCGAAGCGTCAATCAAGTGATTGATAAAAGTGCCATAGGATTGAAAATCCTCGTCATGTGCTTGTTTATTGAGAGCCGATTCTCCGTGCCCCGGTAGATCCCCCATTACAACATGAAATCCTGAACTTCTAAACTCTTCTATAACCCAGGCGTACCTACGATGATGTTCATACGCGCTGTGTACGATGGCGATGACTGCTTTAGCCTGTCCATCAGCTTCCCATTTCCACATAATCATCGCTCCTTCTATTTCTTTATTCGACGAAGTCATCCTTTTTTAGTTCCTCTTTTTTTGTATAATGAAACCATATGGCAAGAAGAAACGAGGTTTTAGAATGATTTATCCATTTAATGATAAAACACCCATGATTGACCCATCTGTTTATATTGCTGATTATGTCACAATAAGTGGTGATGTGACAATCGGTCCAGAGTCCACTATTTGGTTTAATACCATTATTCGTGGTGATGTCAATGCGACACGAATCGGCCGAAAAGTTAATATTCAAGATTTGTGTTGCCTTCATCAAAGCCCTGCCGCTCCATTAATTTTGGAAGATGAAGTCACCATCGGACACCAAGTAACTTTGCATAGCTGTACTATACGAAAAGGCGCCTTAATTGGCATGGGTTCCATTGTCCTGGATGGCGCAGAGATTGGTGAAGGTGCATTTATTGGAGCAGGCAGCTTGGTTCCACCCGGTAAAGTAATTCCCCCAGGTATGCTTGCATTGGGACGACCGGCAAAAGTGGTTCGGGAGTTGAATGCTGAAGACAAATTAGATATGGAACGTATTGTGAGAGAATATGCTGAAAAAGGACAGATTTATAAGGCAATGCAACAACAAAAGTAAACGGATAGTAAGGACCGGGTGATAGAGCCCGGTCCTTTTAATATGTTGAAGCATTCTTAAATTTATTCCCGTTCAAATTGATTTGTTCCCTTTCGCCCACTAATTTCCAATAAAAAAGCCATTCCAGGTCATACCCGGAATGGCTTCTCAATCTTAAACGCCTGCTTTTTCTTTCAAAGTAGCCGCTCTGTCTGTTTTCTCCCATGGTACATCCAAGTCTGTGCGACCGAAGTGTCCATAAGCAGCTGTCTGCTTGTAAATCGGACGACGTAGATCTAACATTTTGATGATTCCAGCTGGGCGAAGGTCGAATGAATCGCGAACAATTTCAACAAGTTTCGATTCTTCTACAGTGCCTGTACCAAAAGTATCGATTGCAATTGATACTGGTTGTGCAACACCGATTGCATATGCAAGTTGAACTTCGCAACGGTCAGCAAGTCCTGCTGCTACGATGTTTTTCGCTACATAACGTGCTGCATATGCTGCTGAACGGTCAACTTTTGTCGCATCTTTACCAGAGAATGCGCCGCCACCGTGACGAGCGTATCCACCGTAAGTATCTACGATAATTTTGCGACCAGTTAAACCAGCATCCCCTTGTGGTCCACCAATTACGAAGCGACCAGTTGGGTTAATGAAGTATTTTGTATTTTCGTCAATTAATTCTGCCGGAACGACAGGATTGATGACATGTTCTTTCAAGTTACGTTGAATTTGCTCAAGTGTTACTTCTGGGTGATGTTGAGTAGAAATAACGATTGTGTCAATACGCAACGGTTTATTGTTTTCATCATATTCTACAGTTACTTGTGTTTTGCCATCTGGACGTAAGTATGGAAGAATTTCTTCTTTACGAACTAATGCTAAACGACGAGCTAACTTATGAGCCATACTAATTGGAAGAGGCATTAATTCCGGTGTTTCATTACAAGCAAAACCGAACATTAAACCTTGGTCACCTGCACCGATTGCTTCGATGTCTGAATCTGTCATCGAACCTTCACGTGCTTCCAGTGCTCTGTCAACACCCATTGCGATGTCAGCAGATTGCTCATCGATTGCAGTCAATACTGCAGAAGTCTCTGAGTCAAAACCATATTTTGCACGTGTGTAGCCGATTTCACGAACTGTTTCACGTACGACTTTTTGAATATCCACGTATGCAGATGTTGTGATTTCACCGGCAACAAGCACTAAACCTGTTGTTACAGTTGTTTCACAAGCAACACGTGCATTTGGATCTTCAGTTAAAATAGCATCTAAAATTGCGTCTGAGATTTGATCGCAAATTTTGTCCGGATGCCCTTCTGTTACTGATTCTGATGTAAATAGACGACGAGTTGTCATTTAATATTCCTCCTATATCCTTCGAGATTGCTCTCGGAAAATTCAAACGGTACTCATTTCCCATGTCCAGCTTATTCATTAGAATAAAACCTTCCGCCTTTTCGGGCTTCTGCACACGAGGATAAAGGGAGATGTCATAAAAAAAACCCTCTCTCACGTAAAAACATGAGGAAAGGCATTCGTTAATAGGCACCTTTCACTCTTATCATCCAAGGAATACACCTTGCTTCAGGTTCAGCACCTTTGCCAATTACTACTTGGTTCATAACTGCAGGTTGCCGGGTTTCATAGGGCCTGACCCCTCCACCAGCTCGGGATAAGAGTATCCGTTCAGTTTTACATCATAATAAACTAATGAAGCCTTGTCAAATATTTTTTTCGTTCTATATAAATGTTCGAAAATCAGATAAAATTAATTAGGCTATTAGTGTAGATTATTAAGCGTAATGTGTTATACTAATTTTCGAATCAAGGTTAACCCGATTTAAGGGTAATATACGATAAAGGAAGGTACATATACATGAATTCAGTGAACACGATGAACGAGCTGAACGACTTGTTAAATGGCCAAAACGTGCATGTGCAACTTTCAGTCCCACAACTTGTGGAGAAAGCAACATTACGTGGAGAAGCTGTCTTAACACCAACTGGAGCTGTAAAAGTAGTGACAGGAAAATATACAGGACGTTCTCCTAAAGACAAATATGTTGTTGTGGAAGATAGCTCGAAAGACAAGATTGATTGGGGCTCAGTAAACCAACCAATATCATCTGAAATTTTCAACTCTTTATATAAAAAAGTTGTGAACTATTTAAAAACAAAAGAAGAGTTATTTGTCTTTAATGGCTTTGCCGGTGCGGATAAAGAATCTCGCCTTTCATTGCAAGTAATCAATGAATATGCTTGGCATAACCTTTTTGCACACCAATTATTCATTCGTCCGTCTAAAGATGAGTTGGCATCGCATGAAGCACAATTCACAATCGTTTATGCTCCGACTTTCAAAGCAGATCCTGCAATCGATGGTACAGGTTCCGAAACGTTTATCATTGTGTCAATGGAAAAACGCATCATTTTAATCGGTGGTACTGAGTATGCCGGTGAAATGAAAAAATCAATTTTCTCTATTATGAACTACTTGCTCCCTGAGCAAGGCATCCTACCGATGCACTGTTCTGCAAACGTTGGTGAAAAAGGCGATGTTGCTTTGTTCTTCGGATTGTCCGGAACAGGAAAAACAACATTATCTGCTGATGCAGATCGTAAATTAATCGGCGATGATGAGCATGGCTGGTCAGATAACGGCGTATTCAATATTGAAGGCGGCTGTTACGCAAAAGCAATTAACTTAACACGTGAAAATGAACCACAAATTTTCGATGCAATCCGTTTTGGTTCTGTATTGGAAAACGTAGTATTGGATCCTGAAACGCGTATACCTGACTACGAAAATATTTCGTTAACTGAAAACACGCGTGCCGCTTACCCATTACAAGCAATCGACAATATTGTTGATCCTTCTGTAGCAGGTCATCCAAAAACCATCATTTTCTTAACTGCTGATGCGTTTGGGGTATTACCTCCAATCAGTAAGTTGACGAAAGAACAAGCGATGTATCACTTCTTAAGTGGATTTACATCGAAGCTTGCTGGTACAGAACGTGGAATTACATCTCCACAAGCAACATTCTCAACTTGTTTCGGTTCTCCATTCCTTCCCCTTCCTGCAACTGTATATGCAGAAATGTTAGGGAAGAAAATAGATGAGCATGATGCACAAGTCTTCCTTGTAAATACTGGCTGGACAGGCGGCGAATTTGGCGTTGGTAGCCGTATGAAACTTTCTTATACACGTGCGATGGTTCGTGCTGCATTGGAAGGCAAATTAGATAATGTTGAAATGGATAAAGGTTCAGCATTCGGTTTAGCTATTCCTAAAGAAGTACCTGGCGTACCTTCTGACGTATTAAACCCACGCGATGCATGGGCGGATCCAGCAGCATACGATAAAAAAGCACAAGAATTGGCTAATCGATTCCGTGAGAACTTCAATAAATTTGGATCAGTGTCTGAAGACATTATTTCTAATGGCGGTCCAATTATCTAGAATACAAAAATGGCTTGCACTTCATGTGCAGGCCATTTTTTTTACTCCGTATATTCAAAAACTGTCTCTTCTGGAAAGTAAGATTCTATCTCTTTAGCATCCTCTTTCGTTATCTGGTAGAAAAACAATTCAGATCCGTGATATTTAACAGTACAAATATGTGCACCATTTCTCTTGAATACTAATGTATACCAAGGAATTCTTGTCTGTCCTTCATTTACCCCATACAGTAGCAAGTCTTTTAGCTTCTGATTTAGAGGCATTGTAAAAATAACCAATCCACTTCCATATCGAATGGTATGAGCGAAAGGTTTAATCTTAAGAATTGCTTCTTTTTCATCTTCATGACAATGTACTTCGACTTCTGTAAACACTGGAAGTACCTCATTCATTAACGGAAACCAATAGCTAATACTCTTCCTAAGCTTGTTGGTTTCACTGGTTAGTAATAAAGAATCGTATATTATATGTAAATTTCCCATGCCTCACCCTCCTCTGCTTACATGAGGTGTTCTTTGAAGTATTCCGCGTTCTCGATTTCAGGGAATAGCGCTTCAAATTCTTCCGCTTCTTTCTCATTTACTCCATATAATACAATTTCTGAACCATATTGTGCTATCTCAAGCATTTGAATATCTTCTTTATAAAAGAATATAGTGAACCATTTTAAACCACCGTCTGCATCAATTGAATGATTACGTAAATAGTTACAGTTTTTTTCGTTCAATGTAATTGTAAACGATTTTACAAGTCCTTGATTCACAGAATGTGCAGAGAGTTTGGTCAATTCCTCAATATCATGCACTTCTTCCTGCCAACACTGAATTTCCACTGAAGCATATTCACTCGTATACGTATCCCAAAGCTTTTTCCAATATGACGTATCATTAGGGACCGAGGTTTTGTTAGCAGTACTGCTAGTCTTTAAATGAATTCGGATATGTTTCATATATTATTCCCCTTGTCGTTTCATCCAGTCCGTTAAATCTCTGACAGTTTGTCTATTGGTTTTCGAAGGGAAATAATGTGTGTAATCTTTAAAATACCAAGTCTCAAAATTTTTATTTCCATCAATGAGTGCTTTTTCGAGACGTAAGGCATGTTCAATTCCGACATTCCCATCTTTTCGTCCATGGATAATTAGAATTTTGGCATCAATAGCACTGACATGTTTGAGTGGTTGACGAAGTTCATATGCCTCAGGTACATTCGTAGGATTACCACCAATCACCCGCTTCATCATTCTACGCATGTCTTCACGTTCCTCATAGGTGAGAACCATGTCTGACACACCTGACCAGGTGACAACCGATGTAATATCTGAACGCAGAACAGCCGTCCATAAAGCCATAATTCCTCCACGAGAAAATGCAAACAGATGAATACGGTTCACTGAAATAAACTGTCTTAATACTTCTACTCCATTGGTAGCGTCAAACCGATCTTCCCCAGCAAATTCATCTCTACCTTCGCCGCCTCTGTTCCCACGATAATAAGGGGCAAACACCACGAATCCTTGTGTGGCAAACTGAGCAATTCGAGCAGATCGAACCATACCAATGTTTTGAATACCTCCACGTAAATAGAGGATTCCCTCATACTTGCCTTCTTTGCGTGGCTCCGCAAGTAACCCTTTTACCCTGAATCCACATGACCAATAGACAATTTCCGTTAATTTAACTTGTGGATTTGGACTTGGATACGGAAGTCTGTGTACAATTGTTCCGTCTACTTTCATCTAACATCACCTGTTCCAACATTTTTCTCATTCCGTCATCTGTCATATGAAAACTAAGATTAGTTGATTTGAAAAACTCCTGTATCGTCATCCATACAGGTCCCTCAGTCTCAAATCGTTCACTATTGTTTTCAATTGAATCAACTGTTGCACGGAAAACCGCCTTACAAAAAGGCTTACGCTCATGCACCATATATTCTGCAAACCATATTAAATTTGAAAGTTGTGCGCCTGTTTCTTCAAATACTTCCCGTTTTGCTGCTTGTTCTAACGTCTCGCCTGATTCTACTTTTCCACCGGGAAATTCAATCCCTCTTTGTGGATGTTTTGTTAGCAACCACTGGTTCTGCCTGTTCGCTAGCACGAGTACATGTGTGGTAGGAATTAAAAAGGCATTTGGTTCAAATGATAACGTAACTTTTAACCCATGCTGATCTACAAAAGAAAACATGCCTGCTACACTCCTTTCAAATAGTGTAGCGAAGGCATGCACAGCATTCAACTATAATAAGGCAATGTTTCTATTTGTTGTTTTGCTTCTTCATTTCCGTACTCATGAATGACAGCGTATAACTTTTTCAATCGTAAATCGACACCGTCATTTTCTGGGTCTAGATGATAAGGTACATAAGGCGTTTGAGCTCTCCAAAAACCTTTCCATTCAAAGGATTCCTTTTGATCAAATAATTGATCTAGTACGGTTAAAACTTCGGGCTCGGCTTCAATCTCATATTCCCATTGCGAATCCTCAGGATGGAAATAGTATCGGTGATGAGTGACCGAAACATATACTTTCGACATTTTTTCAACCCCTTTTTTCTAGCATGGCATTATGGATATATTTCATGCATGCAAACGATAGGAGAATTGAAAAAAGCAAATTCCCGGAAGGAATTTGCTGGAAATGCTTATTTGTTTGTATCGCCTAAAAAAGCATTTAACATCCATTGATGTTTTTCAATCGATTGATACACTGCATTCAATACATCTTCTGTCATATCGTCTTCATCTTTTGCAGCTTCGTCCATCCCTTTTTTCAATGATTTCATAATTTTACCGAAATCTTTTACAACTGTTTCAACCATTTGCATATCATTTTCTTTGCCTGTCGCTTCCGTAACATCTGATAGTTCTAAATGCTCCTTCAATGTGGCAACTGGTTTACCGCCTAAAGTAAGCAAACGTTCGGCAATTTCATCCATATGTAACGTTGCTTCATTGTAAAGTTCTTCAAACTTTGCATGTAATGTAAAGAATTGAGGTCCTTTTACGTACCAATGGAAATTATGTAACTTCGCATACATTACTGACCAAGTTGCTACTTGCTTATTTAGTTCTGTATTTAATGCTGCTGACATAAAAACTTCACACTCCTAATTTTATTTATCGCTCTGAATACTTTCAATTTACCACTAAGTTCTCTACAATAAACATACAGAACGAAGTGGAGTGAAAAAAATGTTAGCATTTATGATAATCGTCTCAATAGTAATGGTCATCGGCATCACCATGATGTTCCTTCTTGCAACTAAAAAAGCCTATAAAATAGAGCATAAAATAGATCCAGTTCCAACTGAATCAGCAGGCAAAAGTGACAACACATGAAATTCCTTGTGATGGGCATCTTCCGGTTTTATCAGAAATTCATTTCGCCAATGACACCGCCGAGTTGCCGATTTTATCCAACATGTTCCCATTACGGCGTTGAAGCTGTCGAAAAACACGGAGCAATTAAAGGCACTTACTTGGCAATCAGCCGTATCCTTCGTTGTCATCCATTTCATGAAGGCGGATATGATCCAGTACCAGAAGAATGGCCTACAAAGAAATGACTTGAAAAGAGTCATTTTTTTTGTGTCCATTTTTCTTGTATTTTAAAGATTTATCTTGTATGATAAGTAAGTTCTTAATTCAAATCGTAATCGTTACTATTTAAAAAGKAGATAACCATGAAGAAATTTCTATTATATAGTTTAATTATTGTTCTTACTTTATTTACTGTTGCTTGTGGAAAAGACACTTCGACTAATGATATATCTGAAAACCCTAATGCCTTAACTGTCTATACTACGGTCTATCCACTTACTTACTTTACCGAAAGAATCGGTGGCAAGCATGTGAATGTGGAATCCGTATATCCTGCAGGTTCAAACGAGCATACATTCGATCCTACGCAAAAAGATATGATGGATTTAGCAGATGCAGACTTGTTTTTTTATATTGGCTTAGGACTTGAAGGCTTTGTGGACAATGCGAAAAAGACATTGGAAAATGAAGACGTTTCTTTGGTCGCAACTGCAGATGCAGTTTCTGATAAAGAATTGGAAATGGGTAAAGCAAGTGACCATGGACATGAAGAAGAAGGTCACGATGAGCATGGACATGAAGAGGGTCACGATGACCATGAACATGGTGACAACGATCCGCACCTTTGGATTTCACCTCAAATCAGCATGAAACTTGCATCTTCAATTAAAAATTCTTTAATTGAAAAAGATCCTGAAAATGAAGCAACTTATACTAAGAACTACGACATATTAGTGACTGAACTCAAACAATTGGATTCGGATTTCAAGGAAATGGCGGACGCATCGAATAATAAAACGTTCTTTGTATCCCATGCGGCTTTTGGGTACTTGGCTGGAACATATGGTCTTGAGCAAGTTGCAGTTTCAGGTTTGAATTCGCAGGACGAACCTTCTCAACAAGATCTTACTGAGATCGTCAAATTGGCAAAAGAAAAAAACATCAAAACGATTTTATTTGAACAAAATGTCTCATCCAATTTAACGAAAGTGATTCAAAATGAAGTCGGTGCAGATGCCATGACCTTGCATAACTTAGGCGTACTGACACAGAAAGATATTGAAAACAAAGAAACTTACTTCACATTAATGGAGCAAAATTTAGAAACATTAAAGAAAGCACTGGCTTCAGCAAAGTAATATAAAAAC